>NZ_JBPPZG010000003.1:0-43259 GCF_051918545.1 Pseudogracilibacillus amylolyticus (SeqCode)
GTAACAGACCACTTTTAACAGGAAACTATGGTGTCGATTTTTTCACACTTATTAAGAAATTGGAAAAGGGAGACTTATAAGCCCTTTTCCACCACAAAATCCGAATACCCATTGTTTTTTTGAAATATATACATTCCCCTACATACGCCTAAACTGATTAATATTAATCAGCCCCAAATTAGCCCCAAATACGTTCATTTTCATGCTTTATCTTGCAATTCTAAGAAAAACAAAAAAGCCCCAAACCTTTGATATTTCAAGGGTTTTAAGGCTTTTAATGCTTCACTTTGCAAAGCGAAATTCCTAACGTGAGTAGAACTCAACGATTAGCGCTTCGTTAATTTCAGCAGGTAATTCTGAACGCTCAGGTAGACGAGTATATACGCCTTCCATTTTATCTTGATCAAATGTTAAGTAATCAGGAACAAAGTTGTTCACTTCAATTGCTTCTTTGATGATATCAAGATTACGAGCTTTTTCGCGAACGCCGATTACTTGGTTCGGTTTTACACGGTATGATGGAATATCAACGCGACGACCGTCAACAGTAATATGACCATGGTTTACAAGCTGACGTGCTTGACGACGTGTACGTGCTAAACCAAGACGGAAAACAAGGTTATCTAAACGAGACTCAAGAAGAACCATGAAGTTTTCCCCGTGGATCCCTTTCATCTTACCAGCTTCATCAAAAAGCGTACGGAATTGACGCTCATTTAAACCGTACATGAAGCGTAGTTTTTGTTTTTCTTGTTGCTGTAAACCATACTCCGAAATTTTACGGCGTTGGTTTGCACCGTGTTGACCTGGTGCGTAAGGGCGTTTTGCAAGCTCCTTACCAGTTCCTGTTAACGAAATGCCATAACGACGTGACTTTTTCCAAATTGAACCAGTATATCGTGACATAGACATTTCCTCCTTTATATTTTACTTGCATAAAATAAACGACGTGTACCCAATGTTGTCCATTTTGTTTTCATGTACCATCGCTCCAGCAGCAGAGAGTTACGCGATACACCTCATTTAAGAGGAACAAAATGGGGTCAACCATTAGTCCACAAAAGCTACCTTATTATTTTACACAAAGAATAGTATATAGTTTTACAAAGTAAAAGTCAATGAAAGAACTGTGATTTTAATGATTAGATTAGAAATCCGTTATTCTTCCAATATGGCAAAAAATTTTACAACGAAGGTCTAATTGATTATTCAAGAAAATAAATAAAAAATTAATTGAACTATTCAAGATAATATTTGGATAGTTCTTTTTTATTGTAAAAATTTGGATGACTCCTGTTAGTTATATATAAAATGAACTACAACAAAAGTGCAATGTTAACAGAATTGTCTTAAATATATTAAAAAACATAACTAAAGTATTGAAAATTGAAACAGGTTGTCTTCAAATTTCCTCTAAACTAAGAGTCGAGATTAGACCTTTAGTAGGTTTCTTTAAAAAGAAGTGAAAGGAGGAAAGCTGTTGAATAAGGCAAAAGTACTTTCAATTATCGCTATTACACTACTGATTTTGCAAATGTTTAGTTCAAATTTAGGACTTATGGCGGCAACAAAAAATACAGAAAGTGATAATAGTACCAAAATCAAAGTGGAGGAGCTAGATCATAATGAAGCAGTAATTAATTGGAAAGTTACCATTAATGCGGCTGGTGACGAAAATGATGGGACAAATACAATGCTTACTTTTGGAACAGGACACTCTCACGGAAAAATAAAGGATGTTGGCAATGTAAAAATCACCCAAACATCATCTGGATATAAGGTAGAAACTCCAGAGGGTAATAACACCTATGAATTTAACCTGCAAACGAACATTACAAGTGAAGAGCAAACAATCTTTTCGTTACAAGCAGAATCAGATTACGGAGATAAAACGTTTAAAGCAAAAGATCAAGTAACAATCGAAACATCTCCGCTAGAAGAGGAAGTTGTGGACGAAGAGAAAGTAGAAACGACTAAAGAGTCAGGGTCAGAAAAAAATGAATCTGAGCAAGAAAAGTCCAAGTCCGAACAAAGTGAAGTTAAGAAAGAAAATGCAAGTCCTGAACAAAATGAGGCAGAAGCAAAAGAGCCAGAAGATGAAAAGCAGAAAGAGAAACAGAAGTCGATTGAAGAAATAATAGCTCAGTTAAAGAGCAAACCATTAGAAGAGTTTACTGAGGAAGAGATAAAGAGACTGATAGAAGGTCTATCTGAAGAAGAGTTGCAAAAGCTGGAAGAAGAACTAGGACAGGACGAAGAGGTTGTCATTGATCCAAATTTTAAACCATTTGTAAAATCTGCTCAAAAATTTAACGCAATGTCCATGGATCCAGGGTCTGTTAAGTTAAATGGAAAGGATGCAACACCAACTAAAAATTACGGCGAGTGGGAAATTGAACTTTCCGTAGAAGCGAAAGATGTTGACACAACAAAAGCTACAGATATTGTTCTTTTGTTTGATAGGTCAGGAAGTATGAATGAAGGACAGCGATTGTCGAAAGCAAAACAAGCAGCAAGACAATTTGTTAATGAATTATTGACAGAAGGATCTCAAACAAGAATTGCTGTTGTTACTTTTAGTGACAATTATCAGACATTAGCTGGAGGATTCCAAGGAGCTGGAGGAAAACAAACGTTATTAAACGCGATTAATGGCATTTCAGCCAATGGTGGTACAAATATTCAAGGTGGCTTAAGGGAAGCAAATAATTTGGTTGCCCCTACTAATGCAGAGAATAAAATCATTGTCCTTTTAAGTGATGGAGAGCCTACGTATAGTTATAAAGCTAACAATGCAACTGCACATTCATGGGCTGTTGGTAACTATGATTTTAGACTATCAGACTTTACAAGTACACAGCTTGGAAGTGGAAGCAGCTATAATTTATCGGAACCTACATGTATTCCAATTTTTGGTTGTTTTGGAGGACAACAATATTCCGTTAACGGTTATGACGTTAAAACAAACGGAAGTGCTACTATTTCCGAGGCTTGGCAAATTATGAACAATGGAATTAATATGTATTCCATCGGCCTTGATGTAGGAGGTAATACCAATGCAACAAATGTACTTAAAAACAGTCAAAACAAAGGATACTATCAAGCCGGGCAAGATGATTTGGATGATATTTTTGCACAAATTGCTGGTCAATTAAAACATGCTGCGACAAATGCAATTGTTACAGATCCACTAGGCGACATGTTTAATCTTGTAAAAGGTAAATATAGCGGAACTCATTTTTCTGCAACACATGGAAAAGTCACATGGGATGAAAACACAGAAACATTTACATGGGATATTGGAACTATTAAAGAAGGTGAGAAACCGACATTAAAGTACACCGTTACAATCGATTGGGAGCATCCTGATTTAAAAGGTCATGTGGACTATCCAATGAATAAAGAAACACCACTTCATTATAAAGACGTGAATGGAAACGATCAGGTTAAACATTTTTCTATTCCTAAAGGTCAAATCGATAAAGGTAAAATTAAACGAATTGGATACCGGATGAATGCACAAGGCGAACCAATTGATGAGCAAGGAAATGTTGTCTCTTCAAAAGAAGAAGCCCAAATTTTCTACGATGAATATTACAAAGAAAATAATAGTGAGTTGTTTGAATACGGCACACATAGTGTTCCGTCAAAAGGCGTACAAGATTACACGCTTTACACCGACAGCCCTAAAGTTCTTACATTAAGTCCAAATAACCCAGTACAAACTGTCTGGTTCGGTTATGTGAAAACAACCGATATGGTAGCTGGAGATGTGACGGCAAAATATCAAGATGAAGACGGAAATGAGCTTGCAAGTGATGAAGTGTTCTCAGGAAAAATTGGAGATGATTACGAGACGAAACAAAAAGATATTCCAGGATACGTATTTAAAGAAATGCATCCTAACAGTGCCCCAGCGTCAGGGAAATTTACAAAAGAAGAACAAACTGTCATCTATGTATATACGAAAAAACTAGGTACACTTACTGTCCTAAAAGTGGATGAAGAAGAAAAACCACTTGCAGGTGCAGAATTCAAGTTGACCGGTGCAGAAGGTTTCGAAGCTATTGGAATTTCCGATGAAGATGGAAAAATCACTTTTGACAACCTTGAGTGGGGTACATATACACTCGTAGAGACGAAGGCACCAGAAGGGTACCGTTTACGCACAGGTAAAATTGAAGTAGAAATTACAAGCGAAAATTTACATGTGGAAAAGACGATTGAAAACACAAAACAAGAGTGGACGATTCCAAAAACGGGAGGATTTGGAACGCTCGGTTTTTACGGAATTGGACTTATCTTGATGGTAGTTGCAGCGTGGTTTTTCATTAGAAGACGACAAGCATAAAAATAATAGAATTTTGGAGGGAATAACATCATGAGAAAAAGATTTTCGATTTATCACCTATTAATAGCAATAATGATGTTCAGTCTCGTAATACCAGCCGGAGTAGCGAATGCAGAACCAAGTAATCCAAAAGGATCTTTAACCATTCATAAGTTTGAACAAGAACCAGGGGCAAAACAAGGGAATCCCGATGGATCAGAATTAGATAATCCACCAGACGGGAAAGCACTCGAAGGAGTAACATTTACACTTACGCAGACACATAAATATGATCCAGCAAATGACAAATGGACAGCGTATACAGGAGAACCTTTTACTAGGGTCACAGACGGAAATGGAATAATTAAAATTGACAACATCCCACTTGGTCGCTATAAAGTTCAAGAAACGGCTGGACCACCTCATGTTAATCTTAATAAAGAAGAGTATTTTGTTGATATTCCGATGACAAACAAGGCAGGAACAGATGCTAACTATAATGTTCACATTTATCCAAAGAATGAAACAATTCGTGGAAATGTTAAGTTAACTAAAATTGATGGGGATTCAAAAAAACCATTAAAAGGAGTTAAATTTTCTCTTCACCATAAAAATGGCGATAAGGTAGAAGATACAACAACATTTGAAACGGATCATAACGGAAGAATAACAGTTGATAACCTAAAATATGGTGATTATTACTTTAAAGAGATTGAAACAATTGACGGTTACATGCTAGGTAGTCAAAAAGTAAAGTTTAAAATTGAAAATAGTAAAGAAACTGTTAAAGTGTCTGTAAAAAACTACAAAGAACCGGATGTAGAAAAGGAAGTGGATCTGAATGCAGTAAATCGTGGAGAGGAAGTAACATATACGATTACGGTTGATCTACCTGGTGATATTAAAAGTTATAACTCCTTTATTGTAACAGACGAATTACATCAAAATTTAGAGTTTGTTGAAGTAGTGTCTCAACCGAACGGATTTTCTTTTAGCCAAAATGATCAAAAATTAACGTGGAACGCTACTCCAGGAGATTTGAATCCAGGGAAGGCAGAATTTATATTTAAAGCAAAAGTTAAAGAGGACGCACCTGCAAATGTGGTTATAAATAATAAGGCTTATATTGATTATGAAAATCAACATGGTACAGAAGGACATAAGGATACGGACGATATTCCATTAACGCCAACAGCAGGTAATTTAAAAGTTGTTAAGCAAGATGGAGATGATAATAAGAAAAAACTAAAAGGAGCAAAATTTGAACTTCGTCAAGGGAATAAAGTAGTCCGATCCGGGACTACGGATGAAAACGGTGAAATCAACTTTAAAGAACTTGACTATGGCAATTACCAATTAGTTGAAACAAAAGCGCCAGAAGGGTACAACAAATTAAGAAATCCGATCAATATCACTATTGATGCAAATAATAATGACATCACTTACACTGTCGACAACTACAAATCCGGTTGGGAACTTCCAAAAACAGGTGGAATGGGTACGTTATTCTTCACGCTCATCGGACTTACATTTATGGGATCAGCGCTATTCATGTATATCCGTCGTAGAAGAGCGGATGCATAATCGTTTGACAATTTAATATGGAAAGAAAGGGAGCCGCATGCTCTCTTTCTTTTTACCAAAATTCGATGAAAAGGTCTAGATTTAATGGATTTTTTACCAGTTCCTACTAAATAGTATCCAAAAACTAAAAGGATGGCGGATATGTTACGAAAATTTATTATTCCAGCCGTATTTATTATCGGTTTTCTCATTTTTTTTTATCCAATCGTCAGCAATTGGCTTAGTACAAAAGACCATTATACGGTGATAAGTAAGCATAATGAAGTGCTCGCACAAATGACAGAAGAAGAAAAAAAGCAAGAACGTGAAAAAGCACAAGAATATAATGATTCATTGAATGAAACGGCAATCCCAATCGAAGATCCATTTGCAGAAGACGATGCGCAAACGACGATAACCGGTTATTTTAATGTGTTAGATATTGGAGAAACGATTGGAAGTATTGAAATTCCTAGTATAAATGCTAAGCTGCCAATTTATCATGGGGTTAGTGATGATGTCTTGCAACAAGGAATAGGTCATATGTCTAATTCATCTTTTCCAATTGGAGGGCCAGGCACGCATACCGCTTTAACAGGGCACCGTGGTTTACCAAGTTCAAAATTATTTCGTGATTTAGACAAAATGAAAAACGGTGAACTTTTCTTTATTCATACATTAGATGAAACACTTGCCTATAAAGTCGATGATATTCGAATTGTTCTCCCAGATGAAACGAATTGGCTCGAAATGAAAGAGGATAAGGATTATGCAACTTTAATTACCTGTGAGCCATACATGATTAATACCCACCGACTGTTAGTAAGAGGGGAAAGAGTCCCATATAATGAAGAAATACAAGTCGTTGCAACTACAGACCCAAGTAAAAAGGGTGGAAAAACAATATTAGGCTTATTTATTGGAGGCTTATTGACTATACTAGTATTACTTATTTTCTATTTCCGAAGAATAAGGCAAATGGAAGAGTGACCGCAATGAGAAAAAACAAATTGATTATAATATTATTTTCCTTTGGTTTGTTCATTTTGGTCTATCCGCATATTGCGCAAATTGTGAATAACCAAATCCAAAAATCACAAGTACATCAGTTTAAGAATGAGACTAATTTACTTACCCCAGAAAATATTATGGATAAAGTCGAAGCGGCACGCAATTGTAATGAAGCAATTTATAAAAATGAAGGAGGACTACAAGATCCCTTTACAGAAGGGTATAACCGGAATGATTATCAACAATGCAAAGATGCTCCAGATGATGGAAACCATTTTGCTTCAATTGAAATTCCGAAACTTAATTTAGCAATCCCGATTTTACTGGGAGCAAGTGAAAATGAACTCTCAAGAGGCATAGGTCAGGTAGAAGGATCGTCACTTCCAATTGGAGGGGAAAGTACACATACCGTTTTGGCTGGACACCGGGGCATGGGAACAAAAGCGATGTTCCGGAATCTGGATGCCTTACAACCAGGTGATATTTTCTTCATTTATACATTAGAAGGGAAATTGGAATATCACGTTTATGATGTAGAAGTCATTTTACCACATGAAACGGAAAATTTACAGATTAATGAAGGCAAAGATTTAGCCTCGTTAATTACGTGTCATCCATACCGAGCGAACAGCCACCGACTAGTTGTTCACGGGGAGCGAAAAAATTAAAAGGAGATAATTCCATGGTAGCAAGTAATATGGACGTAAATAAAATTAATATCATTTTAATAGATCATCAACAATTATTTAGAGAAGGGGTAAAACGAGTATTGGAATCAGAATCATCCTTTAACATTCTTGTAAGTAGTGATGATTATTCAGTCGTAAAACCGTTATTACCAGTTCAACATGTTGATGTCATCTTAATTGATGTCAACATTCTCTTAGAAAATAAAGATAGTATACGAGAAGATATTATTAAAAACACTGATACGAAAATTATTGTCATGGCAACAGATGGTGAAGATAACTTTGTCACAGAAGCAGTGAAGTTGGGTGCGCACGGATATCTAATAAAAGAAATGGATATATTTTCTTTCATCGATGCAATTAAGACGGTGGAGGATGGTGCATCTTATATTCATCCAGCTGTTACACACGGATTAGTTGAAGATTACCGAAAAATCATGGAAACGGAAAAAGTTGAAGAAGGAGTCAAAAGACCGCTTCATTTATACACAAAAAGAGAATGTGAAGTACTTCAACTTCTAACAGACGGAATGAGCAATCGTGATATTGCAAAGTCACTTGATATTAGCGAAAAAACAGTCAAAAATCATATTAGCAGTCTGTTTAAAAAAATGAAAGTTCATGATCGAACCCAAGCCGTAGTTACAGCAATAAGGAATAATTGGGTTGAATTATAATGGATATCCAATAAATTGCAGAAATTGCTCCCCCTCATGGGGGTTTTTAATTTCTTCAATGTTTAGGAATCGGTTGTCTGAAATTACAATGCTTAATTTACCCAAAACGTATAGATAGATTTTAATTGTTATAAAGAACGGTATTATAACCATTTTACTCCTAAAATTGCGTTGCCTACTAGTAAAAAATAACTATTAATAGTATAATAATAACATAAATTATGGAAGATAAGTAGGTGTTAAGTATGACTAATAAGTGGATTATTAATCACCTGAAAGCAAGTCTCTTTGAATTAACCTACATTATTGATGATTATAAACGAAAAGAAATTATGGATATGCTTTGCATTCGTACAAAAGATATTTTAAACGCTTCTGAGATAAGTTTTTTTATGTTTAACAAGTCAGAATTTGATCAACCAATTGTTATTCATTCATCTAAATATCCTGTAACAAAATATAAAAACATTCCTATAAAAAAATTTATTACCTATTATAATCAAAAAGAAGATATTACAGTGATTGAAAATGATCAGTTAAACGATTTTTTGGAAAAAGATATAACGTCAGTTTTATTAAAAATATATTGTAAGGAAAATTATTTTGGGTTTTTAGTGGTCAGCTTTAAAGAGCGAAAAACAATCGATTTTGAGCTGCTTGAAAAATCACGTGTTGCTATTAGACAGTTTTTACAAATACTTTTTTCTCATCGTCATTATAAATTTTTGCAGGAACGTAATCATTTATTATTTCAATTATCAACAAAATTACATTCTGTTCATCAAACAGATCAAGTACTGGAAAAAGTGTATCGTACACTGCAAATTCTTTATCCTACATTCTGTTATTACTTCCTGATGTCACAAGAATTTGATAACAATGATCTACCTGTTAAATTAATCGAGTATTCAAATGACACAATACTTTCGGCAGAGCTCCTAGCTTTTATGAATAATAAATTTCAAGCCGAAATAGACAGTGAAAAAGGCGAAACGAATATTTATTCCCCATTAAGTGGAAAACAGGGAGTATATGGAGTCTTACAAATTGTTATCCCGCAAACTGTTGAATTAATTGAAGAGGAAATCAATTTTATTAAAGAATTTACGAACATGGTTGGCAGAGCAATTGAGAGAACGACTTTATATCAATCCTCAAATAAGCTTGTATCCAATCTGAAAATTATTAATAATGCTTCACATGATTTAAATGTAAATTTAGATCGAAATGACATTATTGCAACTGTGAAACAGCACATATTTGAGTCATGTTTTGCAGAACAAATAGGTATTATTCTTTTTACTGCAGACAATCAATCCGAGATATTAACAGGTAGCACAGATTATTTTAATACGGTAAAAGGAAAAAAATTAATAGCTTTTGCTAAAGAAAAGATTCAAACCGAAGAAAAAGCTTGTTTTACAGGTAATTTTCGGTCAAATAAAATAAAAATACCATTCAACTCTTTAATGCTTATACCGATGAGAACCGCAGAAAATATTTTTGGCTGTATTATAATTGCGCATCGAACTCCTTATTATTTTTCATTTGATAAATATAAATTAATCCAATCCTTTATTCAACATGCTTCATTAGCCTTCTATAATACAATTTTAAAAGAAAAGTTAAAACATACTGCTATAACTGATTATTTAACTAATCTTTATTCTAGAAATCATATTGATAAGATTATAAAAAAAGCAATGGAAAATGACAAACAAGGTGCCCTTGTTCTCTTTGATGTCGATGATTTTAAGCGAATAAATGATTCGTACGGCCACTATACAGGAGACAAAGTACTAAAACAAATAGCTGAAATAATTCAAAGTGAAATGAACGATGGAGAAATTGCAGCAAGATGGGGAGGAGAGGAATTTGCTGTATATTTGCCGTTATACAATCTAAACAATGCAACCGAAAAAGCAAATAAGATCCGAGAAAAAGTGATAAATAAATCAAAACCACAGGTGACACTTTCTTGCGGGGTGTCTGTTTGGAATAAACAACAAAAAAATTCTATTGAAGATTTATTTATACGTACGGATGAAGCCTTATATGCGGCTAAATTCTCTGGAAAAAATAAAGTAGTACAAAAAGCGATTGAATGAATTGTCCGGTTAAGATAAAAGTGTTTAGTCATACAGAAATCCGAACTATCATACAGACTTTTTCGATAAAGGTTTGAATAGTTCGGATTTTTCTTTTAACCTACCTGAACTGTGTTGCTGAATATCTATAAACTGTTCAGTAACTTAGGCTAATTTGCTCTGTAAATATCTAAACAAAGTTGTGATATAAAATACCGCTTCGGAAATACACTGCGCTTTCCGCAGGCGGCTGTTGAGCCTTCCTTGTGCTAACGCACTGCGTTGTCTCACCTAGGCCTTTCCTCCTGCAGGAGTCTCCGTGTATTTCCTACGCTGGGTGTGATTGGTAAACAGATCTACACAGTTTGATACTACTATCACAATAGTTGATTGGAGCTGGAGGGCAGTCGACTCCTGCGGGAAAAGCACGTGTCTGAAGTCTCAGAAGCAGTGGGTTTCTGCTTCGGAGGCTGAAGCCGTGCCCGCGGAAAGCGTACTGCCCGGAGGCGGAAATCAACGGTTTACCAACTACCTTAACAAATTTTCACTACTACATAGTTTCCTTCAACTCCGTATTTATGATCAAGACGAAAGGGGCTTTTCTTATCTTATTATCCAATAATCGTTCGTCTTTAAAATTAATCGTTTTTAGTTATCTCTTCGGCTCCTTACTAAAACGAGAAAAATCGTTAAAATGATAATTACCGTGGACAGAGAACCTTTTTCAACGAATTTTTTATATTTTGCCATGAAACGTACATGAAATTAAAGGATTTTTACTTTATTTGTCGTAATAAATAAAGGAGAGGGTGTATATAGATGAAAATTAATCCAACTAAACAAAAAGTTGTGGATGCAGCTTCTTTCCTATTTTTTCAAAAAGGATTTCATGGAACGTCTGTGCGAGATATTGCAGGAAAAGCTTCTGTTAATGTTTCGTTAATCAGTTATTATTTTAAGGGTAAGCAAGGTTTACTGGAATATGCTGTAACGAATTATTTTGAGAACTATTTAACCTTGTTAGAAGAGGAAATAGAATCTAATGAATCCTTGGAGAATGTGGAAAAGCTCAAAAAAGTCATTAATGCTATTATTCATTATAAAACAGAACATTTTCAATTAACTTCATTTATTCACCGCGAATTATCATTAGACTCGACATTCGTTAGAGAGATGACGGTCACTTATTTGGCCAAGGAAAATTATATATTAAAGACATTATTTTTTTCTGTTTTGGGAGAACGCTACAAAAGGCGGAGAAATTTTTTATATATGCAATTAAAAGGGATGCTTGCCTCTCCTTATATATTAAAACATGAATGGAACACCCAACTGCTTGATGAACATGCATTTAAAAATTTTGTTCGAAATTACACAGATTCAATTAACCAATGGCTTCAATTTGTTTGTGAAACGGCTAGAACTAATTAACTATATCAAGCGAAAATCGACAATCGTGTAGAAAAAGTATATTTTTTTGTTTTTTTTAGCAAAAACAGTCGTAATCGTGGTATCATTAATAGAAGAATGTACGTTAAATTATATATATATCCTTCTATAAAAACGATTAGGAGGTAAAAGATGGAATATGTAATTGGGATTATATTAGCAATCATTGTAATTATCATTGTAGGGCTCCTATTAAGAAAACGACTGTATGATTCTGTCGACTATTACGAAAGCTGGAAACTGGATATTATGAATCGTAATGTTGCCCAGGAATTATCTAAAGTAAAAGAGTTAAACTTAGAAGGAGATACGAAAGAAAATTTTGAAGAGTGGAAAGAACAGTGGGAATATATTTTAACGGTTGATTTAGCAAAAGTGGAAGAATTACTTTATGATACAGAGCATGCTGCAGATCGTTATAATTTTCCTGTTGCAAAAAAATATATGAAACAAATTGAAGAAACTTTAGTAACTGTTGAAAAGAAAATTGAAACAATCTTAATTGAATTAAATGAATTGCTAGCAACAGAACAAGAAAATCGCAAAGAAATTGAAGAACTTGAGCCTTTATACAGTGAATTACGGAAAGAATTGACGCATAATCGCTTCAAGTTTGCTCGAGCCGAAGTACGCTTTGAAGTGGAACTTGATGAAATTAATACAGAATTAAAAAATTACGAATCGCAAATTGAAGAAGGAAACTATATTCAGGCAAAAGAGATTGTATCAACGATCAAAAAACGATTAGTTGAATTACAAATAGAAATGGAAGAATTCCCTGACCTTTATAAAACATGTAAACAAGAATTACCTTCACAATTAGATGAACTATCTAAAGGTTTAAGGGAGATGAAGGATGAAGGTTACTATATTGATCATTTGGACTTAACTAGAGAAATTAATGCTTATCAATCACGGTTGCTCGATACAGTTTCTGCTTTGGAAAAAGAAGGGATAGGTACAGCTAAATCTATTATTGAAGAAGTAGAAGAACGAATTACTGAAATGTATGAGCTTTTGGAAAAAGAAGCAATTGCCAAAAACTATGTAGATTCAAAAATGCCAAGTTATGAAAAAGCATTGGATAGTTTTGAAACTCAATTTTTGGAAACAAAATTAGAGGTGGAACAATTAAAAAAAGCATATTATTTTGAAGATACTGATCTGGAAAAATATATGGCTCTTGAAAAAATGATGACTCAGCTAAAAAACAAGTTAATGGAATTTGCCCAAAAAATTGAAAAGAACGATCATGCTCATTCGAAACTTCGTGCTGAATTAGAAGAAGGTTTCCAACAATTGGATAAAATCGAGGAAGAGCATGAGCAATTTAAAAAACGGATTCAAAATTTACGTAAAGATGAGTTTGATGCGCGTGAACAATTAAAAGTTATGATGGATGAGATTTATAAGACGACACGTAAATTACGAAATAGCAATTTACCCGGTGTACCAAGTTTTGTATGGTCAATGATAGAAGAAGCGGGTCTGAAAAATGAGCGAGTCCTTCAAGCGCTAGATGACCAACCGCTTGATATTATTCAAGTTCAGCAAACACTAAGTGAAGCAAAAGTTGCTGTTGAAAATGCAATAGAACAAACCAATGCAATGTTAGAACAGGCGGCATTAACTGAGCAAGTTATTCAGTATGCAAACAGGTACAGAAGTACAGATCCTGAGCTCGCAGCAAAGCTTTCAGAGGCGGAGTCTTTATTCCGAAAAGCTGAATATGAGCTTTCACTGGAACAAGCGGCAAGTGCGATTGAAGATGTAGAACCGGGAGCTTTGAAAAAAATAGAAAAATATCAAGAAATGATTGTATCATAATAAATAAAGACTGTCTCACAGGGAATAATCTCTTGTAGCCAGTCTTATTTACTGTAAATTGTATGTAAAGATATTTGTTAAGCGAAATCCATAAACTGTTGAGTAACTTAGGTTGATAATTTATCGGTCAACCTTGCTACTGCACCGTTGATTTCCGCCTCCGGGCAGTTCGCTTTCCGTGGGCACGGCTTCAGCCTCCGAAGCAGAAAACCACTGCTTCTGAGTCTTCAGACACGTGCTTTTCCCACGACGCACAGGACGTGCTAGTGTCGACGTTGGTCACAGGACGTGACCGCTTTTAGCCGACCAGGAGTCGACTGCCCTCCGGCTTCAATCAACCATTGAGATAGTAGTAACAAACTATGCAGAGTTGTTTACCAAGTACACCCAGCGAAGGAAATACACGGAGACTCCTGCAGGAGGAAAGGCCTAGGTGAGACAACGCAGTGCGTAGCACAAGGAAGGCTCATCAGCCGCCTGCGGAAAGCGCAGTGTATTTCCGCAGCGGTATTTTACTTTGTAACTCATCTATATTTACGTAGATAGTTAAATTTTCACTACTCAACAGTATCCTTCAACTACGAAGACGATATCAGCATAGATTTATGAAGCATTTGGATACTTGAAAATAGGAAGGAATTTCAAAATGATTTACTTAGATAATAGTGCAACAACGAAACCTGATTCTACTGTTGTAGCGAGTTTTAAACAGGTTTCTGAAAAATACTTCGGTAATCCATCCTCAATTCATGAACTTGGTGGAGAAGTAGAGCAATTACAAAACAGAGCTAGAGAACAAGCGGCGAATATATTACAGGTTAAACCAAGTGAAGTAGTGTTTACTTCTGGGGGAACAGAAGGAAATAATTTAGCAATTAAAGGAATAGCGTTAAGACATCAAAAACGTGGGAAACATATTATTACAAGTAAAGTGGAGCATGCTTCCGTTTATGAAACGTGTAAAAGTTTAGAGGATTTGGGTTTTACGATTACGTATCTACCCGTAAAACCTAATGGAGTTATCGATATCGAACAACTTGAAAAGGAAGTTACGGACGAAACAATCCTCATATCGATTATGTATGTAAATAATGAAATTGGTTCTATTCAACCAATTTTTGACATAGGTAAAAAGCTTAAAAAATATCCAAAAATTTTCTTTCATGTTGATGCCGTACAAGCCTTTGGAAAGGTACCATTATATTTAAATGACAGTGGAATTGACTTATGTACATTATCTGGGCATAAGATTAACGGTTTGAAGGGTACTGGGCTTCTGTATGTGAAAGAAGGAACTTCGTTGTATCCATTATTCCATGGTGGTAATCAAGAGTTCGGATTGCGTTCCGGTACTGAAAATGTAGCCGGAAATGTATCTTTTGTTCGAGCACTTCGCTTGATGAAAGAAAAAGAACAAAATCAATGGAAACAATTGAAAAATCTTTATGAAAAATTGTATCAAGGTTTAAAAAAATTAGATCATTTGAAGATAAATTCTTCTTTAGACGGAGCACCTCATATTTTAAATGTATCCGTTCCAGGATTAAAACCAGAAGTCGTCATTCACGCGCTTTATGAAAAAGGAATTATTATTTCGACACAATCCGCCTGTTCTTCCAAACAATTTGATAAAAGTAGAGTTTTAAGTGCATGTGGGATATCAGACGAACGAGCTAGTTCAGGGTTAAGAATAAGTTTATCGTATGAAACGACAGAAGAAGATATTGACATGTTTATTAACGTTTTTAATGAAACAATTACACATTTAAAAGATATATTGGAGTAGATAAGATGCAATACGATCATATATTAATTCGCTATGGTGAACTTGGATTAAAAGGAAAGAATATTAAACAATTTATTGTACAATTACAAAACAATATTCAAGAAGTATTAAAAGATTTCCCAGAAGTTCGTGTTACAAGATCCCAGGGTAGAATGTTTGTCGTTTTGAATGGACAAGATCCGGAGCCAATCATTGAAAAATGTAGAACAATTTTCGGAATTTATAGTTTAAGTTTAGCTATCAAAGTTAAAAATGAAGTAGAAGCAATCAAGGAAGGTGCACTTGCTGCACTCAAACAAAGTGAAAATGCAAGTACGTTTAAAGTGTCTGTTAGACGTGCTAACAAAGGTTTTCCAATAAAGTCTCAAGAAATGAACCAAGTTTTGGGTGCTCATTTATTAAAAAACACATCGGATTTTTCTGTAAATGTTCATGAACCAGATGTAGAAATTAAAGTGGAAATTAGGGAAAAAGCAACGTACATTACTTCGACAGTTATTCGAGGGGCTGGCGGACTTCCTGTAGGAACTGGTGGAAAAACGCTTCTCCTTCTATCAGGTGGAATCGATAGTCCGGTAGCGGGTTATTTAATTATGAAACGTGGGGTTGAATTAGAGATGATCCACTTTCATTCCCCACCTTTTACTAGTGAACGAGCAAAGCAAAAAGTATTAGATTTAACAAAAGTTCTTACGGAATTTGGTGGAACAATAAAAGTTCACGTCGTTCCATTCACTAAATTACAACAAGAAATTTTTAAAGCAATTCCAGACCGGTATGCGATGACAGTAATGCGTCGAGTTATGCTTAAAGTGAGTGAAAAGTTCTGTCAAAAACATAACATTTTAGCGCTGGCAACAGGAGAAAGCCTAGGTCAAGTTGCTAGTCAAACATTAGCAAGTATGAATGTAATAAATGAAGTGACGAATTTACCAGTTATTCGTCCATTAGTTGGCTTAGATAAAGAAGAAATTATTGCTTATTCTAAAAAGATTGGAACATACGATATATCCGTTCGACCTTATGAAGATTGTTGCACCGTGTTTGTGCCTAAATCTCCGGTGACTAACCCAACTAGGGAAAAAGTTAATTACTTAGAAAAGAATATAGATTTCACACCATTAATTGATGAAGCAGTAAATAATATTGAGGAGATTACGATTGATAGTGCTGCAATTTTAGAAGAATCTTTTGACGATCTATTATAGAAGATACACCACTTTAGTAAAAAGTACTTAAATTAACAACAACTACCAAATAAAATAATGTATGATAGACCTCTTTGGTGTGCATCATAAATGGTACCAAGGAGGTGAAGAACATGCCAAATAGCAGCAGAAATAACTCAAACCAATTGCTAGTTCCAGGTGCAGAACAAGCGTTAAACCAAATGAAAACTGAGATTGCACAGGAATTTGGCGTACAACTTGGTGCAGATACTACTTCTCGAGCTAACGGTTCCGTTGGAGGAGAAATTACGAAGCGTCTAGTTCATATGGCGCAACAACAAATGGGTGGAACGCAACAATAACTAGTATAAATACTGAAAATCTAGAGAGTCATTCCTATATTAAATTAGGAATGACTCTCTTTTAAATGTATGTTAAACTTCTCGATCCCAAAAACGAACGTGTGCAATAGCTGCAACGAATTTTTCCGGAAAGTTAGGATGATCTCCATAATAATCCCAGGGACTGCATTTCATGACACTCACCGGTTGTTGCAATTCTATTTGGTTTATTTAAATTGTCACCTTTTAAAGTTCTAATATTCCGTTTGCAATCCGCTTGATTATTTACTTCTCAGCAGAAAACATAAATTGAATCATAAAGTACGGGTATTTCGTTTTAATTGTTTCATTAATTATAATATTTATCCCATCCAGTAAATTTTATCGCATCTCTTGACTTATCTATGAATCCCCTCTCCTTCCTTAGTTTGTCACACTGTATTATTATTTAACCTTTATTTAAAATGGGTTCTTATCCCTTAAAAAAATGTTGACAGGAAAGAATTTTATGGTAATCTACAATATATGTAAACCACAAAATAGAAAGGTGAACATAAAGATGACATAGAGGGGGTGTTTTACATGAGAGAACAAAGTAAAATATTCAAGTTAATTTTTGGAGCAATGTTTGTCGCACTTACCGCTATTGGTGCTAACATGACTTCGATTGCTCCTTTTCTTGTAGTTGGAGGGGTGCCAATTACATTGCAAACATTTTTTGCTGTATTGGCCGGATTAGTTTTAGGAAGCAGATTAGGTGCTTTTTCCATGTTTGTTTATATGATGTTAGGTCTTGTAGGAGCACCCGTTTTTGCTCAATTTAAAGGTGGAGTAGGAATGATTCTTTCACCAACATTCGGTTTCATATTATCATTTATTCTTGTTGCTTACGTAGCTGGTAAAATAAGAGAAATTAATTCTAGTTTCCCTTCTTATATAGTAGCTGCATTAGTTGCAATGGCAATCAACTATGTTTTCGGGACGAATTGGATGTATGTAGCTTATCAAGTATGGTTTGAAGCTCCAGCAGAATTTTCCTATAAAATTGCCTGGTTATGGATGATTGTACCATTGCCGAAAGATATCTTACTTGCGATAGTCGCAGGTATGTTTGCATATCGTTTAGAGAAATATGGGATTACAATTCGTAATCCGATCTCGGAACAGAGTGCATAATTCATTATGTTTTAGAAGTAATGATTTACATAATTAAACAATTAGGAGGAGTTTCATGTATAAGTGGAAAGAATTAGCCGACAAAGTTCTCAATGGATATGAGATTAATAAGGAAGAAGCTTTAGCTATCCTACAATCTTCAGACGACGAAATCTTAAATGTAATGGATGCTGCGTTTAAAATTAGGAAATACTATTTTGGTAAGAAAGTAAAATTGAATATGATCATCAGTACAAAAACAGGTCATTGTCCTGAAAATTGCGGTTACTGTGCCCAATCAATTGATTCAACAGCCCAAATTGAAAAATACACGATGATGACAAAAGAACAAATCATTGCAGGGGCAAAACGTGCACATGATTTGAAATCAGGAACATATTGTATTGTTGCAAGTGGAAGAGGCCCTACTAATCGTGAACTTGATGTTGTAACGAGCGCAGTAAAAGAGATTAAGAAAGAGTATACGGATATGCGTGTATGTGCTTGTTTAGGGATTTTAAGAGATGGGCAAGCAGAAAAATTAAAGGCTGCAGGGGTAGATCGTTATAATCATAACTTAAACACTTCAAAAGAGCACCATTCGAATATTACGACAAGCCATACATATGACGACAGGGTAAATACAGTTGGTAAAGTAAAAAACGTAGGAATTTCACCTTGTTCTGGCGTTATTGTTGGAATGAAAGAAACGTTAGAAGACGTTTATGAAATGGGAAGAGCGCTAAAAGAACTAGATGCTGATTCTATTCCTGTAAACTTCCTACATGCAATTGATGGAACAGCACTTGAGGGGACAGATGAACTTAATCCATTATATTGTTTAAAAGTACTAGCTCTATTTCGCTTTATGAACCCTACTAAAGAAATCCGTATCTCAGGAGGTAGAGAAGTGAACTTACGCTCTTTACAGCCATTAGGATTATTTGCTGCAAATTCAATTTTTATCGGTGATTATTTAACGACTGACGGACAAGAAAGGAACAGTGACTATCAAATGTTAAAAGATCTAGGGTTTGAAATTGACTTTGATAATGTAGAAGACAGAGAAAAAATGTTGAATTGATGTTAATAATGCACAAAATAATGGACATTCCTCTATCACTTATTCATAATAAGAGTAAATAATAATGGAAAGGTTGATCTATAGTGATAGAAGTTACATTTAAAGATAGTCCCGTTACATTATTAGGTACAGAAATTAAAGTTGGAGATGACGCACCAAACTTTACCGTTTTATCAAATAGTTTGGAGGAAAAGTCTCTAGATGATTACAAGGGAAAGGTAAAATTAATCAGTGTTGTTCCTTCACTTGATACAGGTGTTTGTGCTGAACAAACGAAACGATTCAATCAAGAAGCGGATAAGTTAGATAATGTTCAGTTACTGACAATAAGTATGGATCTACCTTTTGCGCAAACCCGTTGGTGTAGTGCTGAGGGAGTTCAAAATATCGAAATTTTATCAGATCATCGTGATGCCGATTTTGGCGAAAAATATGGTGTTTTAATAAAAGAATTGCGTCTTCTAGCAAGATCCATTTTTGTCGTAGATAGTAATGATAAGGTGACATATGTAGAGTATGTTCCGGAAGTTTCGAATCACCCTGACTATGAGAAGGCATTAGAAGCAGCTAGACAAGCAGAGTGAAGGTTTAAGAAGCGGACACAATAAATGTTGTGTCCGCTTTTTTTGGGCAGAATAAATCCTTGTTTAATTCGTTCACGATTAAATTAGTATAAGTAAAACGAATAATTTGATATTGATAATAATTTTAACGAAACACGGTAAACCAAGCAAAATATACAAGTAAGGCACTAAAAATAACAACTTAAACATTTGTACGTTAATTCATGTCATTTTTCGCGAAATTTGGTACAATAATATGTGATTTATTAGAATAAAGCCGGACTCGGGAATTGGAGGAGGCGGAACATGAATGATTCAAAAGTAGTAGAATTATACGAATGGCTAGAAGAAACAACCTTAACGATACAAAGCAGTGCAAATGAACCTTTTTTAGATAGTTTGGCTATAGCTTTGGAAGCGCTGTTTTACGGAGATATCCATGAAGAAAATTTGGAAGGATTAAATGAAAAAATTCAAGAGGCACTTGTGCGAATTAATCTTACCGATTATTCAACCGAAAATATTAGAAAGGCAATCCAGTTGGCTGTCTTAAAGGGGATGAAAAAAGCGACACAACATCATCATACAATGACTCCAGAAGCAATTGCATTATTCATCGGTTACTTGGCGGAAAAATTAACGCAAAATTTAAATGAAGTTCGCATATTTGATCCGGCTAGCGGTACAGCAAATTTACTGTTGATTGTAATGAGTCATTTAACACAACCCGTAAAGGCATTTGCCAGTGAAATTGACTCTACCTTGCTTAAAATCTCACTTTTAAGTGCAAATTTACAGAAGAAAAGGGTAGAATACTTTCATCAAGATAGTTTGCGACCATTACTATTAGATCCAGTTGATCTAGTTGTTGCAGATCTTCCGGTCGGTTATTATCCAGATGATATTCATGCGAGTAATTTTGAGTTGAAAGCAGAAAAAGGTCACTCATATGCACACCATCTATTTATTGAACAAAGCTTAACATATACAAAAGAAGGTGGCTTTTTAATATTTATTATTCCAGAATTTTTATTCGAAAGTGATCAAGCTGAACAATTGCACATATTTTTACAAAAAAATGCACATATAGTTGGACTTTTATCGTTACCAGAATCAGCATTTACGTCTAAAGAGAATAAAAAGAGTATCTTTATCCTTCAGAAGAAAGGACAATCAACTAAAGAGATTAAACAACCACTTTTGGCCATGCTACCATCATTTAAAGATACAATAGCAATGGAAGATATGTTAGTGAAAATAAACAATTGGTTTAATAAATCTGAACTTAACAGTTAAATTTAATCGATGATCAAACTTGAAAATATTGATTTTTTGCCTCAAGAGAGAAAAATGAGGCAAAAAATCATTTATATAGATTGGAAAAGGAAGTCAACATAAATTAGATGAATTCAGACTATTTAAAATATAAAAATCATTTATCGGATTGGGTTTGTGAAACTTATCTTTGTTGGCAGATAGGTAAGTATAAAACTTTCCTACTGCTCACTGGCTAAAAGCGCGACGTCTTGCCGCAACGCCAGTACTAGCACGTCCTGTGTGTCGTAAGTGCAACCAAGGCTTGCCGATAAGCCAAGTTTTCTAAGCGGATGGGTAAGTATAAAACATTTACTATTCGGTAATCAAAAGCGTAGCATAAAAAGACAACGTTTACGTTCGTGGTAATGAATAGAGTTTGTTGCAGGCATTAGCTGTGCGTGTGACTAAAGTTTTCGTCAATAAAAGTTTAGCGATAAGCAAAGTTTTTCCAATCTAATCAGGGTTGATAAAGAGGAGGATATTGAGTTGGGGAAAATATTAGCGATTAATGCTGGAAGTTCATCTTTAAAATTTCAATTGTTTGATATGCCAGAAGAGGAAGTCCTAGCGAAAGGATTAATTGATAGAATTGGAACTAACGGTTCTACATTCAATTTAGAAACAGGTAAAAAAACAAATACTATTACGAAAGATATGGAGGATCATGAAGAGGCAGTTAAGTTATTGCTCAACCAACTGATTGAGTTAAAGGTTATTGAATCTTACGATGAGATCGATGCCATTGGTCATCGAGTAGTCCACGGTGGTGAATATTTTAGTGAATCAGTGTTAATTGATGATGACGTGATTTCTAAAATTGAAGCGGTATCAGAATTAGCTCCTTTGCATAACCCACCAAACTTAACAGGAATTCGTGCTTTTAAAGAATCTTTACCAAAAGTGCCTATGGTAGCGGTTTTTGATACAGCGTTCCACCAAACGATGCCGGAAAAATCCTACTTATATAGTTTGCCTTATGAATATTACGAGAAATATGGTATTAGAAAATATGGTTTTCATGGTACGTCACATAAATATGTTTCAGAAAAAGCAGCAGAAATCTTAGAACGTCCATATAAACAACTTAGAATAATTACATGTCATTTAGGAAATGGAGCAAGTATTACTGCTGTTGAAAATGGTAAATCGATTGATACGTCCATGGGATTCACTCCACTTGCTGGGGTGACAATGGGAACAAGATCTGGTGATATTGATCCAGCAATAATCCCATATTTAATTGAAAAAACTGGATTGAATGCTGCCGAAGTTGTTGATGTGTTAAATAAAAAGAGTGGTTTATTAGCTCTATCTGGTATTTCAAATGATTTGCGAGACATTCAAGAAGCGGCAGCTACCAATAAACGTGCTGAGTTAGCACTCGAAATATTTGCTGCTCGCATCCACCAGTATATTGGCTCATATGCTGCAAGAATGGCGGGTGTAGATGCAATTGTATTTACAGCAGGTGTTGGAGAAAATAGTAAACTTATCCGAAGTAAAATTTTAACTGGATTAGAATTTATGGGAGTTTATTGGGATCCTGCATTAAATGACGAATGCGGTAGAAGAGGTTTAATTAACTATCCACATTCACCAGTAAAAGTATTAGTCATTCCGACAAATGAAGAGGTAATGATTGCTAGAGATACAGTTAAATATGCGGAGGAGAAAATAAAGGTTACTGTCTGAAAAGATCAAAAAAGAGCAAAAAATGGGAAATACTAAAAATAGCAACGAATAAACAGCTTCGTTGCTATTTTTAATTCATTATTAAAGTTTTTTACGCAGACAGTTCAAAAATATTTCACAGACTGTTACATCCACATGTGTTGCCGGCGTCATTTTATCCTAACTTGTTAAATTGACAAACTTCATAAAATCGGGGATTTAAGGTTTCTCTCATTCATTATCTTGAATTCTGTCTTCTAACTCGTCAAAGATTTCATCAGAAGTTTTCACTAAATCCTGTTGCATTTGTCTAAAAACAGCATCTTCTTGATTGTTCTGTGCTAAATTTTGATAGGCAATTTCTTGCTGATTTAGACGTGGATCTTGTCGCTGCACAAAACTATTTTCATTTTCACCACGGTTATAATGATGTTTTACTCCTCGGTCATGGTGAGATTTATTATCTTTTTTTGCCAATATACTCGCTCCTTTATAACCCGTATTTATGTTTTAGCATTACCCGATTATTTATTGCTATTCTTTCACAATAAATTTTGAGCTAATCGTTTCTTGGAGAATCCGAAAGCTTGAAAACATCCCTAATTCCACAATAGACTTAAGTAATATAAAATAACTAGTCATAAAGAACTAATTATGGTAATATACGATTGTTGTATAGGCAGGAATATTATAAAAAAATAAAATTAATGCTTACACAATAAACAGTCTACTCAAAAATTGGAGGATGTTTTTATGGTGAAATTAAAAAATGTAGGTTTAGGGAAGGATGTAGTAGTTGATGAAAATCCAGTTTCAAGGTGGTTATTTACGAATACCTCTTCGGCTTGGATTTGGTTGATTTTACGGCTATATCTTGGGTACTCTTGGTTAACGGCAGGTATTAACAAAGTTACTTCGGACGATTGGACAGGATCCAACGCCGGCATGGCTATTAAAGGTTTTTTGGAAGGCGCGCTTGGCAAAGTGGAAGCTGGTGATGTCGCTGGCTGGTATGCTTGGTTTCTAGAAACTGTCGTTATTCCAAATGCAGTACCTTTTTCCTACATGGTCGCTTGGGGAGAAGTATTAGTAGGACTTGGTTTAATCGTAGGAATTTTAACAGGAATTTCTGCTTTTTTTGGTGCACTTATGAATATGTCATTTCTTCTTGCTGGGACAGTAAGTACGAATCCCGTCATGTTTATGATTGCGATGTTACTCATCATGGCCTGGAAGGTAGCAGGTTGGTACGGACTTGATCGCTGGGTATTGCCACGCTTAGGAACGCCATGGTCGCTTAAAGATAAAGCTTAGAATAATGATTCATTTCTCCATTTGCTTATTGGTATTAAATTGGCTATCGTATAGATAAGAAATGGAGTTGATAAATGTGCATCATGTTAAGAAGCGGTCTGTTCGTTGCTTCATTGCAACCGTTAGTGATACAAGAACGGTTGAGACGGATAAAAGCGGGAAGTTAATAAGAGAGTTACTGGAGCAAAATGAGCATAAATGTGTAAATCACGTAATTGTTCCGGATGAAATGGATGAGATTGAACGAATAATTCAGCAAGGGATAAAGAATGAACAGGTAGAAGCGATACTCCTAACAGGGGGGACCGGTATTTCAGTGCGTGATGTTACCATTGAGGTGGTAGAAAAAAATATTGAAAAAGAGATCCCTGGATTTGGAGAAATATTTAGGATGCTAAGCTATACAGAAGACATTGGTTCTGCAGCAATGATGTCTCGTGCAATTGCGGGAGTAAAGAATCGAAAAGTTGTTTTTGCAATGCCCGGCTCTTCTGGTGCGGTGAAACTTGCAATGAATAAGTTAATTTTACCTGAAATTTTACATATTATTCATGAATTACATAAGGATATTAAATAGATTAAAATACCGCCCAGTTTCGGGCGGTATAATTTTTTACCTAACAATAAGTACATCACATTTTGCATATCTAGCAACACTTTCTGAAACGCTACCAATTAGGAAACGCTCTACAGCATTTAACCCAGTTGCACCAACAATGATGAGGTCAGCGTCTTTTTCAGGTGCAATTTCTTTAGCAATTGCTACTTTCGGAGAGCCATACTTAATAACCAATTCTACATTCTCTACTCCTGCTTCTTTCGCATTTTCAACGTACTCGTTCATTAAATCTTTTGCGTATTTTTCAGCTCGTTCTGATAATGACTTATCATACGCTTCGGCTGTAGCAAAAGTACGTGTGTCGACAATATGAGCTAGGATTAGAGTTGCATTATCCGCTTTTGCGATCTCAACAGATTTTTTAAACGCTTTTTCAGAAGCTTTTGATCCATCAACTGCGATAACAATTTTTTCATAGTTATTACTCATTTTTTTGTCCTCCTTTAAAGTTCGTCCCTACACTTTAATTATAACTCATTCTGTGAGAAATTGGAAAAGAATTTAATAGATTAGTAGTCATATTACAACAAAGTTCATACAAATTTAAAAATTAATGATTTTTCGTCTTTTTAAAAAGGGAAATAATACATAAATAATATAATGCATTTTAAAGGTATATTTGATAAAATGTAAATGGTTTAAATTTTTTAAAAATTTCTTAAGAGGTGTAGGTCAGATGAAAATTGGAATCCCGAAGGAAATATTGAATAATGAAAATAGAGTTGCTCTTAGTCCAGCTGGAATTCTCACTTTAACACATGCTGGTCACGAAGTTTATGTTCAAGCAGGTGCAGGAGAAGGAGCAAATTTTACAGATGCTGAGTATGTCGAAGCAGGTGCAACAATTGTAGAAACGGCGAAAGAAGCTTGGGATCAAGAGATGATTATGAAAGTAAAAGAACCTTTGGAAGAAGAATATGATTTTTTACATGAAGGGCAAATTATTTTTACATACTTACATTTAGCGTCACATCCAGAATTAACTCAGGTAATGCTAGATAAAAAAGTTATCGGGATTGCTTATGAAACAGTTCAATTACCAGATCGATCATTACCATTACTTACACCAATGAGTGAAGTAGCAGGATATATGGCTACACAAATCGGTGCACAGTATTTGGAAAAGACCAAGGGCGGTAAAGGAATTTTACTTGCGGGGATTTCTGGTGTAAAACGCGGAAACGTGACGATTATCGGTGGCGGTGTAGTTGGAACGAATGCCGCAAAAATGGCAGTTGGACTTGGTGCGAATGTAACGATTTTTGATTTGAATCCAGTAAGATTAAAAGAATTGAATGACTACTTTGGTAACTCTGTAAATGCATTAATGTCAACTCAATTAGATATTGCAAATGCGATTGCTAATACAGACTTAGCTATCGGTTCTGTGCTTATTCCTGGAGCAAAAGCACCGGTACTCGTGACTGAAGAAATGGTTCAATCTATGGAAGCAGGATCAGTAATCGTTGACGTGGCGATAGACCAAGGTGGAAACTTTGCAACAAGTGACCGGACAACAACACATGATGAACCTACTTTTGTAAAACATGGAGTCGTGCACTATACTGTTCCTAATATGCCGGGAGCTGTCCCACAAACGTCAACGACAGGTCTAACAAATGCTACAGTACCATACGCATTACAAATTGCGACCAAAGGTTTTGAAAAGGCAATTAAGGAAAACGAAGCTCTTTTAAAAGGAGTAAATATTATTGAGGGGAAAGTGACGAATCAAGGGGTTGCGGAGGCACTTGGTTATGATTATGTAGAAACATTGAAAATGATTAAATAATAATGACATTTTTGGTGGCACTCTGTACGTTTTGAAACGAAAACTTTTCTGTATCTGTTCGCGTCATTCTCTCGCGCCTTCGATCTCGGTGGAAATGAAGGAGAAGAAACGTGCGTCGTTCTCCCGCACCTTCGATCTCGGTGGAAACGGGAGAGAAGAACCGCGCAGCGTTCTCCCGCGCCTTTGATCTCAGTGGAAATGAAGGAGAAGAGCCGCGCAGCGTCCTCCCGCGCCTTTGATCTCGGTGGAAACGGAAGAGAAGAACCGCGCAGCGTTCTCCCGCGCCTTTGTTCTCGGTGGAAACGAGGGAGAAGAGCCCCGCGTCGTTCTCCCGCGTCTTTGATCTCGGTGGAAACGGGAGAGAAGAACTGCGCAGCGTCCTCTCGCGCCTTTGTTCTCGGAGGAAATGATGGAGAAGAGCCCCGCGTCGTTCTCCCGCGCCTTTGATCTCGGTGGAAACGGGAGAGAAGAACTGCGCAGCGTCCTCTCGCGCCTTTGATCTCGGAGGAAATGATGGAGAAGAGCCGCGCGTCGTTCTTCCGCGCCTTTGTTCTCAGTGGATAAGAAAGAGAAGAGCTACGCGGCATTCTCTAAATAGATAAAATGTCTAAAGAATAATGATTTATCTTAAATAGAATCGTATTTTTTCTCTGGAAAGATTTAGAATTTATTATTTCTGTGATAGAATAGAATGCAATAAAATTATGCGAGGAGAGATATGGATGAAGGTAACGTACCATGGACATTCTTGTGTTCGTGTAGAAACAGATTCTCACAAAATTTTAATTGACCCTTTTATTACCGGAAATGAACTGAGTGATCTCGACCCAGATACAGTAGAAGCAGATGTTATTATTTTAACCCATGGACATGGAGATCATGTCGGAGATACAATGAAAATTGCTGACCGCACCGGCGCGTTTATTGTTGCTTTGAATGAATTGGCGGTTTATCTGGGGCAAAAAGGATATAACGCGCACGGCATGAACATCGGTGGAGCATATGACTTTGAATTTGGACGAGTAAAATACACGCAAGCATTCCATAGCTCATCATATGAAGAAGAAGATGGGACATTCATTTATACTGGTATGCCTGGTGGATTTTTACTTACTATTGATGATAAAACCATTTACCACCTAGGTGATACTGCACTCTTCTCCGATTTAAAACTTATCGGTGAAATGAATAATATTGATTTAGCCTTCGTTCCAATTGGAAATAATTTTACAATGGGGCCAGAAGATGCTTTAATTGCTTCAGAATGGATTAAAGCTGATATCGTTGTACCTGTTCATTACAATACTTTCCCTGTAATTAAACAAGATGGGCAGGCATTCGCCGAAAAAGTAAAACCCGGAAGAGGGGTTGCACTAAAAGTTGGCGAATCGTTAGAATTATAATTTTAAATAAAAGAGCATTGTTCTCACGTAGCAATGCTCTTTTATAAGCCTTATAACAACTCTTCATTTTTTCTCACCAACATTTTCCCTACCATAAACTACCTGAAATTAACTAGTTTTCCCTAAAATCTACTATAATTAAAATTAATAGATATTTTCTCGTTTAAGGAGCTTAAAAAATGGATATGTTTTGGGTTATTATGCTTTTTTTGTTTGGCATTATATTTGGATCATTTTTTAATGTAGTAGGTCTTCGTTTACCTAAAAAGATACCTTTTTATCATGATCGTTCTTTTTGTCCTGTATGTAAGCGGCAATTAAAATGGTACGAGCTTATTCCCATATTTTCTTTTATCATACAACGTGGAAAATGTAGGAATTGTTCAGCGAAAATTTCGCCTATTTATCCGATAATTGAAATGTTAACAGGTCTGTTATTTGCATTTAGTTATGCGCAAATTGGATTTCAACTTGAACTTATAATAGCATTATTATTTATTAGTATGCTGATGATCATTTTTGTTTCTGACATTACTTATATGTTAATTCCAAATAAAATTTTATTATTTTTTCTACCTTTTTTCATTATGTTGAGAATTCTTGCACCTTTAACACCTTGGTATGATGCTATTATTGGAGCGATAGTAGGCTTTGGCTTAATTGCACTCATTATTATCGTCAGTCAGGGTGGTATGGGAGCCGGTGATATGAAGCTATTCGGTGTAATTGGGATTGTGCTTGGTTGGAAAAAAGTGTTACTTGCTTTTTTTATCGCAGCTTTCCTAGGAGCAATTATTGGTGGAATATTAATGGTCGTAGATAAAGTGAAAAAGAAGCAACCAATACCATTTGGCCCTTATATTGTAGTTGGTGCATTAGTCAGTTATTTTTGCGGTGAACAAATTATAACATTTTATTTGTCATTACTATGAACATTTAGTCATAGTTATATTCCAGTATTGACATATTTATGGGTTATTGTTACTATTTTATTAGTTCTAAATAACTATTCTAAGTGAAAAGTAAATATGAATTAATAATCATTAAAAGGAAGCGTTGAAGTACGATTGTTAAATTGGGCACTTAAATCGTATGGAGCTAGTTGTGCAACCGGCCTTTACTTAAAATACGTGATGTATTTGTAAAGGCCGTTTTTTGTGTTTATTAAACAAGTTAAAAGGATATATCGCCTAACTGTGTATAAATGGATATTTTTAATCGTGGAAAAGGGGCTAAAAAAATGAAGAAAAATTATTTCTTAGCTGTTATGATAAGCATCGTTTTATTCTTACCGATAAATGTTGCGGCAGCTTCTAAAATGCCAAATGATTCTATGATTGCAAATATTTCTATTGCGGACAAAACAGAAAATGAAATAAGCGAATTATTAGAAAGTGAGGTTACTTTATGGCAAGAAGGTGCAGACATTATTTTGGAAAGTGATTTTGAACAAATAATGATTCCTCGCTCTGCATTTCAATTTGATATAAATGCAACAATTAATGAGTTAAAGGAAAGAACGAAACGGACTTTTTCGAATTTTTTTATGGGGCAAAAAAATGTCCATATTCCGTTATCCGTTCAGATAGACGAAGAGAATGAAGCAATTCAAGCATTGCAAAAATTAGACTATATCGACTTGGACAGAACATTAACGAGCGTAGAAGAAATGGCAAGTCAATTAGATAGTTCACCAGTCAATCTTACATATATTGAAGGAGAAGAAATACCGCTAGAAACGATAGCAAGTGTGGAAATGCAAATTCCTACGTTGTCAAATGCCATGTTAACTTATGCGATTGATGAATTAAATGGTTTTATTATTAGTTCTGAAGAAACTTTTTCATTTTTACAAACGGTCACCTTTCCAGAAGGAATAACAAATTCGACAAAAGAAGCGAGTTTTTTAGCAACTGCCTTATATTCGCTTTTCTTGCAAACGAATTTTGACATAATAGAGCGTCACGCCGGGTTAACTGTACCCCCTTATGCGGAATCAGGACTTGATGTAGTAGTAAATGATAAAGAAACAAAAGATTTTATCGTGATGAATCCCAATAATATCTCTTATAAAATTGAAATCTCCAAAAAGAACGACCATATCAATGCGGAATTGAAAGGATTTCCATCAGAGACTACATATCAATATGAAACAAAAAAGGTAAAAGAGATAAAACAACGTACAATATATCGTTATAGTAAAAAATTAAAAGCTGGGGAACAAGAGACCATTCAAAAAGGACAAAATGGAGTAATGATAGAAGTTCACCGTTCAAGTTACTCTGATAATAATACATTCATAGACTCCGAACGAATTAGCCAAGACGTTTATTTACCTGTTCCGAAAGTCGTGCTTGTATCAACCGATGAAGCGGTTACAGAAGAAGAACAGGTTGATCCCGAAAGCATTGAAGACAAAATAGATGAGCTTGAACAAGATATGAATGACTTGGATGAAGAATTAGTTGATGATGGTGAGTCCACAACATCCGATGCTTCCATTAACATCGTTCCTATTGATCAACTAGAAGAAATTTTGCAGCGACAAGAGGAATTACAAGAAAAAATAATCGAAATGGAAGAAAAAATTAAAGTATTTGAGTTAACGATGGAAGAAGATATGGATGGTCGACAGGAAAAGTTAGATAAAAGATTTAAAGACTTAAAAGAAAAATACGAACAACTGTTTGAACATCTATTAGACAATGATATTGCCGTTGAAGAAGGAAAGGAGACCGCAAAATGAACAGAAAAAGACTCGGAGATTTACTAGTAGATTCCGGTCTTATTACGGACGCTCAACTTTCCACCGCTTTAGCGGAAAAAATGCCAAACGAAAAGCTAGGAGATGCTCTTCTAAGGGAAGGGTATATTACGGAGCAGCAATTAATAGAGGTACTTGAATTTCAACTCGGTGTTCCTCATATAAATATTTTTCAATATCCGATTGAGCAAGAAACGGTACAACTTATTCCACAAGAACTTGCCAAACGACATCAAGTCATGCCAATTCGTACCGAAGATAACCAATTGTTTGTAGCAATGGCTGACCCGATGGATTACTTTGCAATCGAGGAATTGCGGATGGCGACTGGATACCAAATTGTCCCGGCAATCGCTACGAAAGATGCATTGCAGCGAACCATTGCAAAATTTTATGACTTCCAGGAATCACTCGATGCAGCAATAGGTGACTTTTTGCCACAAGAAACCGTAGAAGAAGCGGGAATTACCGATGATGATTCACCAGTAGTTCGTCTTGTCAATCAAATTATTTCAAATGCAGTAACAGAGCGCGCAAGTGATATTCATTTTGACCCGCAAGAAGTAGAATTAAAAATTCGCTACCGGGTTGATGGTGTGCTCATAACAGAACGAACTTTACCAAAACATATGCAGAACGTTATTGTTGCACGCCTTAAAATTATGGCAAATTTAAATATTACAGAAAGTCGGATTCCTCAAGATGGACGGATAAAATTAACGGTTAATTTTAAGCCAATCGATATTCGAGTTTCAACTTTACCATCAATTTATGGTGAGAAAATAGTTATGCGGATCCTTGATTTAAGTAATGCTCTTGACCAACTCGATAAAATTGGCTTCACCGAAGACAACGAAGCGGCATTTAAAAAAATGATTACAAAACCGAATGGGATTGTACTAATTACAGGTCCAACCGGTTCAGGAAAATCATCAACACTTTATGCGGCCTTGAATCAATTAAATGAAGAGTCCGTGAATATTATTACAATTGAAGATCCAGTCGAATATCAGCTTGCCGGTATTAACCAAGTTCAAGTGAATGAAGCTGTTGGGATGACTTTTGCAACGGGTTTACGATCGATTTTAAGACAAGATCCTGACATCGTGATGGTTGGAGAAATTAGAGACTATGAAACAGCACAAATTGCCATACGAGCATCTCTTACCGGGCACCTCGTTCTGAGTACATTGCATACAAATAGTGCCGTTGCAGCATTAACGAGATTAATTGATATGGGGGTTGAACCGTTTTTAATTTCATCCTCATTAACAGGGGTTGTCGCACAACGTTTAGTGCGCAGAGTTTGCCGTGATTGTGTGGAAACTATCGAACCAACGGAACGAGAAAAAGAAATATTTAAACATGCAAATATGCAAATTGACATGGTTCAGCGTGGTCGTGGTTGTGGGAACTGTAACAATACGGGGTATAGAGGACGAATTGCAATTCATGAAGTTTTGCCGATTAATGATGAGATTCGGAGCTTGATTATGACTTCGGCAAGTGCCAGTAAGATTCGAGAGTATGTAAAAAATGAAGGAATTTTATTTTTACTGGACGATGGATTAACAAAAGTACAGCAAGGTTTAACGACGACAGAAGAAGTGCTCCGTGTCGCAACAATAGATTAAGGAGGAAACGATTTGGAACTCGATATTGATTTTTTACTAACGAAAGCTTTCACAGATGAAGCATCAGATTTACATATTTCAGTTGGTTCAGCTCCAATTTATCGTATCCACGGTGAGTTAACTCGATATGGGGATGTACCACTTACTTCAGCACATGCAGAGCAAATGGCAAAAAAGGTTCTAGGTCAAAATTGGACAACATTTCTAGAGACTGGTGAATTCGACTTTGCTTACCATATTGAAAATGTCGCCCGGTTTCGGATTAATATATTTAAACAAAAAGGTGCGGTCAGTATCGCCGCTCGAGTTATTCCAACCGAAATTCCGACAATTGAAAAGTTACATATGCCTGAAACTTTAAATACATTAGCATTAAAACCCCATGGATTGATACTAGTTACTGGACCAACCGGTTCTGGAAAAACAACGACTCTTGCAGCGATGATAGATTATGTAAATCGACATATGAAAAAACATATTATCACACTGGAAGATCCGATCGAGTATATCCACGCACATGGAGAATCTATTATCCAGCAAAGAGAAGTAGGAGTTGATACGAAAAAATTTTCCAATGGATTGAGAGCTGCTTTAAGACAAGATCCTGACATTATATTAGTAGGGGAAATGCGTGATTTAGAGACAATTTCTACCGCAATAACTGCAGCCGAAACAGGGCATCTTGTTCTTGCTACATTACATACAAACAGTGCAGCACAGACAATAAATCGAATCATTGATGTATTTCCACCGCATCAACAAGGGCAAATACGTATCCAATTGGCATCTGTTTTAAGAGCAATTATTTCACAAAGGTTATTTGCTCGGCGAGATCGTCCAGGTCGAATTGCAGCAACAGAGATTTTACTCGGGTATCCATCTGTTTCGAACTTAATTCGTAATGAAAAGGTTGATCAAATCAACAATGTGATCCAAACGAGTAAAGCACTTGGTATGCATACGTTGGAAATGTCGATTAATGAACTAATTAACGAAGGTAAAATTACGATTGACCAAGCAGCGCCATATTTATTAAATGCAGGTGAGTTTTAATGTTGTTGTATAAATATGTCGGACGGACGAGAAAAGGTTCATTAAAGAGGGGGACGATCGAAGGAATATCCAGAAATGACGCTATTCAAAAATTACGCGATCAAGGAGTAAGTCCTCGTGAACTAACGGAAACAAAGCCGACTATATTTAATAAAGACTTAGCAATTGGTGGAACGACGGTCAAAAATGAACATTTCGTTATTTATTGCCGTCAGTTTGCAACATTAATTCGTGCAGGAGTTACGATCGTTGAAGCTACAAATATTTTAGCAAATCAAACGGAGAGTAAAGGGTTAAAAAAGGTACTTGCAGAAGTAGAGCATGATATTAAAGGAGGAATTGCTTTTTCCGACGCGGTAGAAAAACATCCGAAAGAATTTCCAACCTTATTTGCCAACATGATTCAAGCAGGAGAAATGACCGGGAATTTAGATGACACATTGGACAGGTTAGCGACTTACTTTGAAAAACAACATTCTTTAAAAAAGAAAATTCAATCCACATTAGCATATCCGTCGATACTATCTGTTTTAATCGTAGGCGTAGTAATATTTTTACTCGTAGTAATCATTCCACAGTTTGAAGGGATTTACGATTCCTTTGGTGGTGAATTACCAGCGATTACGAAGTTTGTTTTAAATATTAGTGAAATAATGCAAAAATTTTGGTGGATTGGCTTCATTATAGTTTTGTTATTAATTGGAATATTTATATTCAGCTATAAAACAAGTAAACAATTTAAATATATAGTTAATAGTACTATTTTAAAAATGCCAATATTCGGTAAGTTGCTCCAAAAAGCAGCTATCGCACGGATGACCCGAACACTATCATCTTTATTTTCGAGTGCAGTACCGATTTTAGACGCATTGGGCATTGTAGCGAAAGTAGTCAACAATCCTGTCATAAGTAGAGTCGTTTTGGAAGCTCGCGGAAGCTTAGAGTCGGGAGGTACATTATCGGAACCACTCGCCGCCCATTGGGTTTTTCCACCGCTCGTTCACCAAATGACAGCGATCGGTGAGCAGACAGGAACGCTCGATTATATGTTAGAAAAAATTGCGGACTTTTACGAAGAAGATGTCGATCGAACGGTCGATACGTTAAAGTCTCTAATCGAGCCAATTATGATCGTTTTACTTGCTTTTGTCGTCGGTTTTATCGTCTTGTCGATTATGATTCCAATGTTTTCAGTCTTTACGGAAATTCAATAAAGCTGAAGCTACTTTTAAGGAGGTGGTAAGGAGACAGATTTAGTGTAGTGGAATTATCTATTAATCTATTATAAACATTTTAGGAGGAGACCAACATGAAGAAACTAATGAAAAGATTTAAAAATGAACGTGGGTTAACACTTGTTGAGTTGCTAGCTGTTGTTGTTATTTTAGCGATTATTGCTGTAATCGCATTTGTACTTATAGGTAATGTAATTGATAACTCGAAGAAAGATGCGCATATTGCGAACGCACAGCAATTAATTGCTTCGGCGAAATTGTATGAAGCGAATGGAAAAGCGATTGAGACAAATGGTGTAGGTGCAGGTCAACTTAAGGCTGAAGGTTTACTTGATAAAATTATTGATCCATGGTCTAAGAAAGAATATAGCGGTATTGGTGCTAATGATCTAGGTACTAACGGTATTGTTACTAAGAATTCTGATGGAGAATATTCAGTTACATTAAATGCATCTAAATGTAATCTACCCGACGTATCAGAACAAAAATTAATTGAAGATGGTAGAGAAGTTTGTAAGTAAAGATTATGAAGTTCCCTCGGTGTTTCCTACATCGAGGGCTGCTTTCCTATCAAACATAAATAATATTTTTCTAGAAATGAGTGAGCAGATATGTTTTCATTCGGGAAATCAAAATGTGTTGCAAATATTGTAGTTGAAGACTATGTAATTCGCATGGTTGGAAATAACGGAAAAGATTTTGCCTCTATTAAAAATACCGCAGAAAAACCGCTTCCTACAAATACGATTCAAAACGGGAAAATTGTCGATGAAATGAAATTTTATGAATTTATGAAAGAACTCGTTCAAGAATGGGGAATAAAAAATTGTCATGCCCGTTTTTATGTTCCCCACGCACTTATCATTATGCGGGAAATCGACATTCCTGAAAACGTAAATAACAATGAAATAAAACAATATATAACGATGGAAATCGGAAATACGATCCATTTCCCATTTAAAAACCCTGTTTTCGATTTGTATGAAGTCCCCTACGATAAAGATGTGAATAAGGTGACTGTTCTTGCAGCCCCAGAAGAAGAAATTATTAAATACTCACAAATTTTCGATGACGTAAAACTAAAACCAATAGCAGTCGATGTACAAGCATTAGGTGTCTACCGTTATTTTTTACATCAACAAAAACAACTTCAACTTGATAAAGTTTATTTAATCTTGGAGTTAAATCTGACATCATCAAATATTAGTATATTTCATCAACATAAAATCGAATTTCTCCGTTATCAACCGTTAAATGTTTCCGTAAATGATTGGCAGCCGAATGAGGAACAACCGATTCAATGGAATTTTACAGGGGATGAAACTCGTTTGCAAGGTGAAATGGAAGATCATTTAAATGAAATCGATCGATTATTGAACTTCTATCGTTTCTCACTTCATCAAGGGGAAAAAGCTGTAACCGATATGATTGTACTAGGAGATATTCCTGAACTTACCGATATAGTAGCAAGAATTAAACATAGATATGATTTGCCTATAACAATGTTAACAACTGAACATGTAACCAATCGGCAAATAAGTATTGATTTTATCCCTGCATTAGGACTTGCTTTAAAGGGAGGGAAGTAATGTGCCTGAAGAACTACCCGATATTAACCTATTACCTAAATATGAACGCCGAAGCTCAAGTACATTCTATCTTATTATCGCTATGCTGATTATTATTTTAGTATCTTTTATATTATTGGGCTTTTATTATTTTTCAATAAAAAATAAGGTGCAAACTGCGGAGGCAGAGTACGAAGAAATAAGTCTTAAAGTGGAAGAATTAGAGGCACAAGTACAACAACTGGAAGTAGGTGGAACTTCCACGTTAGATCAAGCGGTTGGGTTCATTGAAAATCACAACATTCCGACCTCCATGTTTATTACAGAATTAAATGATTTACTTCCCGAACATAGTTATTTGAGTGAATATGAATATGCAAATCAAGTTGCTAAAGTGTTTGCTCATTTTGAACAACTTGATACAGTTGCAAATTACACGACTGAATTAACAACATCTGACTATATGTTGGATACGAAAGTGGATAAAGTAGAAACGTTTGGTTTAAAAGAAGAAATACCAGAAGAAGATATAGTTAATTTTAATGTTATTCCACGTTATGAAGCAGAATTTACATTAAACATAAATAAGCAGAAGTTGAAAGGAGAATCTGCAGAGGATGAATGAATATTTTCAGGAAAATAAACGCTCCTTATTCATATTAGCAGGGTTATTCTTCATCCTAATCGTTGTGCTTTACGTTGTGTTATTGCGCCCTCTAATAGCAGATTTATCCTCTAAAGAGAAGGCGATTAGCTCAGCAAAAGACGAAATTCATATTTTAGAAAAAAAGCTTGAAAATTTTGAACTTGAAACAGAAGATATGGATGTCGAACAATTAAAATTGGAAAATAAAATCCCTATGGAGAGGGAGCTAGATGAATATATATTGTCTTTACAACAACTAGAGTTAATAACAAATAGTAAAATAGAAAAAATAGAGTTCATGTATGATAGTAATTTGGACGATGTGGAAGAAGAGACAGAAAATATCGAAGACAATGAAGAAACTGTTGAAGAAGTGGAGAATCTTGAATCAGAAGATGAAGAAAAAGCCGAGGAAATACAAATTGATCCAGTTATCTTAGATGAAAAACCTGAAGAACTACAAATAATCACAGTAAAAGTAACTGCAGCTTCTCCTGAATTTGAAGATTTTATTGAACTGCTAAAAGCAATAGAAACTCAAGAGAGAATATCAATTGTAAATAAATTAAAGTTTATAAAGCCAACTGAATATGATTTGTATTTTGAAGATCTACCAACAGCAATTGCATTTGAAGCGGAACTAACAACTTTTTATTATGCAGAATAAAAGGGGCATATGCCAATGAAAAAGGTAAAGAAATATAGTTATGCAAATGAAAATGGCTTAACGCTTGTCGAAGTTCTAGCTTCTATTGTGATTTTATCAATTATATTAGTTTCTATATTAATGATCTTACTTCAATCGATGAAAGCTAAACAGATATCTGAAGTGATAATTGATGCTACTTATATAGCACAAACTGAAATGGAGAAAATGTATGAATTAAGTGGGCAGTTAAAAGCAAGTAAACGTGATGAATGGTTTGCAAACGAAAAATATTACCATTCATCTGTATTAGATGATAAGGAAGTGTTATGGGAAGTTTATAGGAAAGATGCTGATATTTATGATATTGAAGTTTGGTGGACAGATACAGATGAACAAATGACACGAATTATTGTTAAAGTATACGATAAGTCCAGCACATCCAAACCGCAAGCTCAAATGGAAAATTTACTAGAGTGGAAGGCTGATGATATTGAAGAAACTATTCCGTAATGAACAAGGTCTTTCTTTAGCAGAGCTATTAGCCACACTCGCCATTGGCTCATTATTCATCATTTTAATCATGAGCATCCATATACTTATTCAGAAACAATACAATAGTCAATCAGAAGATATTAAGCGTCTAACAGATGTTACAATTGCCGTTACATCCATTACAAAGGACATTCGGGCGTTTGATGTAACAGAAATAAGTGGAGATACGATTACATTTGAAAGTGGTGATGGTGAACTCGTAACTTATGTATTTAATAAGGATAATAAAGTGCTACAGAAAAATGATACGAATTATATTTATGAGATTAAAAATTTTAACGTGACTCAAGAGGATCAAAGGATAATTCTTGAAATAGTAAGTGAATCGGGGAAGGAAATCAATACAACAATAATGCTAAGGGAGGAGACAGAGAGTGACGAATAAATGGGAACAAGAATCTGGATATACGCTAATAGGTGTTCTTGCAATTTTTGTTATTTTAACTGCATTAGGAATGAGTCTTGTAATGTTATCTGTTACTTCTGTTAAGACCTCTACAACCGAACGAGATGATCAATCCGCTTTTTATATCGCTGAAGCAGGGTTAAATTATAAAATGAAAGAAATTGAAGAAGATGTGTTAAGTGTGTATGAATTAAAAAAAGTAAAAACTAAAGAAGATTTTTATAGTAAGGTTAAGGAAAAATTACTAGTGAACGATGAAAAAGTTTATGAAAAATTTGAATCCGACGCATGGGCAGAGCTTGTTGTAAATCCATTGAGTGGAACGGAAAATGAATATGAAATAATATCAACGGGTTATTCGGGAAACCAAACTAGATCGGTTGCAAAAATTATTACAGTTACATGGAAAAATAAGATAAAAGATTTTAAATTACCACCATTTGCAGTATTTACAAGTGGTAGTTTTAATATGGGAAGTGGCTCTATTACAGGTGATATAGGTACGGTAAATGAAAGTAAGGGTGGAATATATTTTGGAAATAATGGTGGACAGCACAATGATGGAGCAATTTATGTTCCTAGAATGGATAAGGATATAGTGAAGTCGAATAATAGTAACATTAATTCTGAGATAAAAGCTATCGATGAAACCTATTCTATTCCCCAACTCCCTCCGTTTCCAGAAATACCGTCTAATTTTACTAAGTTACCTGATCAAATGATAAAGAACGGAAGTAATACGACCGATTTAATAAAAGATAATAACCTTTTAATAACAAATTGGATTACAAATAACTATACTTTAGTAATGAATAATGATTTAGAATTTCATAGCATTACATTAAATGAAAATAATAAATTATATATAGATGTAGGAGATACTGATAAAAGGATTGTTGTAAACAATTTAGATATAGTGAATGGTCATGTTGAACTTAAAGGTAAAGGAAATTTAACTATTTATGTAATAGATAAAATAATAATGGGCGCAGGAAGTACAATTAATAACAATGGGGACGTTAACCGATTAAATGTTTATTTAAAAGGATCAGATGCTTCAAATCAACCTAAGAAAATTGTCTTATCGGGAGCACAAAAAGTATATGGTTCACTTTATGCTGAGGATGCAGATATTACCTTAACAGCTGGTGGTGGATTTATTGGCAACATTTTCACTGGAGGGAAAAATTTCAAAGTTGATGGTGGATCCTATAATCAGGCACAGTTATTTTTTGCGCCCAATGCCAACTTTGATATGACAAGTGGAGGTAACGAATTTGAAGGAATGATTATTGCTAATACATTTGAAATTTCCGGTGGTTGGCAGATTTTTTATAAAGAATTTCAATTTTCCGATGGACCTATCTCTCCCGCTGCCTTAGGAATAAATAATGGTAATGATAATGACGGCTTTAACGGTGATGAAACCGGGGAAGGTCCATCGCTTACTACAACCCCTCTACGCGAAGTGACTAAGAACGTTAAATAAGTTCTCTTCTTCTTCAAAAAGCATATAGTAGTATAAACGATAGAGTTAGAGGAGGACTTATTTTGAAAAACTACTCAATCTTACGTTTGTTATTTGCTGTATTTTTATTATATTTCGCTTGGCCTTATATTCCAGAAGCGATAGCCCCAATTGAAAAATTATTTTGGGGAGCTTGGATGATATTTTTAATTCTCGTAATAGGCGGAAATCTTGCGACACTGTTAAATATTTCTTACCCACCTGTGATGGAACAAAAAGTAAGTCATCAACAAGAAAAAGTACAACAGCAAGAAAGGAATTATTAACTTTGTGATCTGTTGAAAAATAGTATTATAATGCTATTTGGAGCATTTAAAATAATAAATATTGAGCTTCTAGTGAAACAACTGTATAATAGGCTTAATAGTTACAGACTAGTACAGTTGAAAGCTAGGTGAAGGATATGGCAACAAAACATGAACAAATCATTCGACATATTACATCTCTTGAGGTTGGACATAAAATATCTGTCAGACAAATTGCAAAAGAACTTAGCGTCAGTGATGGAACTGCTTATCGAGCAATTAAGGAAGCGGAAAATCAAGGTTTAGTTAGTACAATTGAACGCGTGGGAACAATTCGGATTGAACGAAAAGAAAAAGAACAATTTAAACATTTAACTTTTGCGGAAGTTATTAATGTTGTTGATGGACAAGTACTTGGAGGTCGCGGAGGTCTCCATAAAACATTAAATAAATTTGTTATTGGTGCGATGCAACTTGAAGCGATGATGCGCTATACAGAAGCGGATTCACTTTTAATTGTCGGGAACCGGGTTAAAGCGCATGAACTTGCTATAAAAGCAGGTGCAGCTGTTTTAATTACCGGTGGTTTTGATACGAAAGAACATATTAAAAAGCTTGCTGATGAAAAGAATTTACCAATCATGTCGACAAGTTATGATACGTTTACAGTGGCAGAAATGATTAATAGAGCTATTTATGACCAAATGATTAAAAAAGAAATTGTGTTCGTAAATGATATTTATACTCCGTATGACCAAGTGCATAATTTATATAATAACGATACAGTTGATGATTGGTACAAATTAAATGAGTTAACAAGCCATACTCGCTTCCCGGTTATTGATGATACTAGAAAGGTTATCGGTATGGTAACCTCCAAAGATGTTGTAGGCGTAGAAGGGGATACATTAATCGAAAAAGTGATGACGAAAAATCCATTTGTTGTCCAAGCAAAAACGTCTCTCGCATATGTTGCTCACCTAATGGTTTGGGAAGGAATTGAAGTGGTTCCAATTGTTGATCAATCAAATGCACTGGAAGGGCTTGTTTCCAGACAAGATGTGTTAAAAGCATTAAATGAAGTGCAACGTCAGCCACAAGTTGGTGAAACGATTCATGATGTAATTTCTCGTGGGCTTGATTCAACTGAAGCGGATCCGGTCGTTTTTGAAACGACAGTAACCCCACAAATGACAAACCAGCTAGGAACACTTTCAAATGGAGTGTTAACGACATTAGTTACCGAGGCGAGTGCTCGTCTACTCCGTCATTTGAAAAAAGGAAATATGGTTGTAGAAAGTTTAAATGTTTATTTCATTGAACCTGTTCAGATGGATAGTCATTTAACGATTAAACCCGAATTACTCGATGCTGGTCGTTTATATGCCAAAATAAATGTCGAAATTTTTAATGGACGCAAGCTTGTATGTAAAGGAATGTTAATGGCGCAATTAATGGATCGATGAGCTTCTACAATTTTATTCGACTTGTAAATAAAAAACGTTGAAATTGGCAATATTTTAAAGGGAGCCGTTTCAACGAATTTTTATCTACAGGTATTAGCTTTCCGGGTTTAGACGTTTCCATTCATTACGATAATGTTTTGCCTCTTTAAACCCATCAATTGCTTGAATTACCCCAAGGAACAAAAATACAATACTAATGAAGAGAATCAGTTTCGTTTGATATGCAATGTATTGATTAATTCCAAAGAAAATTAAAAAAGTACCTAAAAATATTCTAGATTTCGCGTTTATATATTTTTGTGACAGTTTATCTTTTGTTTTTAATATTGCTACTTTATAATAAATATATAATACTATAGAAATCATGATCAGTATTGCGAATATAAACATATTATCGTCTCCTGTTTGTAGGCTATTATCACTAAACTCTATTGTATCTATTTTTACGTCAATAATCTAGAAAAATTGTTTGTTGTAGATAGGAGTAGTCAAATGGTAAAACAACTTATTTTGGATAAAATTAAAGAATATGAAACGATTTTGATCCATCGTCATGTCCGTCCAGATGCGGATGCACTTGGTTCACAATGTGGATTAAAAGAAATAATAAAACTTTCATTTCCTGCAAAAAAAGTATATGCAGTTGGCGAGGAAGATCCCGCACTTCACTTTTTTGCACGGATGGATCATGTTGATGATGACATATATAATGATGCTCTAGTCATCATTTGTGACACTGCAAATACTGGCAGAATCAGTGATGAACGATATAAATTAGGAAAAGAAATTATAAAAATTGATCATCACCCGAATAATGATCCGTATGGAGAAATTATGTGGGTAGACACTTCTGCTAGTTCAACTTCAGAAATGATTTATGATTTTTTTAAGTTTGGAGAAAATAAAGAGCTTCAGCTTAATAGTCAAATAGCTAGACTAATTTATGGTGGGATCGTTGGAGATACCGGTCGATTTTTATTTCCGAGCACTAGTGATAAAACGTTTCGTTATGCAGCAGAATTAATTGAGTATCCATTTGATCGTACCGAACTTTATAATGGTCTATATAACGTTGGAGAAAATATTGCAAGATTAAGAGGCTATATACTTCAACATTTCACAATGTCTCCAAATGGTATGAGCTCGATAAAGTTAACAAAGGAAATATTAGATAAACACAATGTTGAACCTATTGATACCGGTAAATTAGTCGGTACACTTGGGGATATTGAAAATATCAAAGCATGGGTTTTCTTCATTGAAGAAGATGATGTAATTCGAGTGAGAGTTCGATCAAAAGGACCCGTTATAAATAATTTGGCGGCAAAATTTAATGGTGGCGGACATCCGCTAGCAGCAGGTGCTTCTGTTAAAACATGGGAAGAAGCTAAACGCTTTATTAAAGATTTAGAAGAAATATGTGCAAATCATAAATAAAAACTGCTTACCAAAAGACTTTCTTACTCTGCACAATAGCTGTAAACTGTTGAGTAGTTGATCTACCGCAACGGTAAATAAAATTAGTACCTGCTCACTTCTTACTTAAATTTGTGATGAAAAATCGCTTCGGCAGAATACTACGCTTTCCGCGGGCACGGCTTCAGCCTCCGAAGCACAGGACGTGCAAGTGCAGGTGTTGCGACAGGACGTCGCGTACTTAACCTGC
>NZ_JBPPZG010000004.1:0-41852 GCF_051918545.1 Pseudogracilibacillus amylolyticus (SeqCode)
GGCGGTCTTTCCGCGAGGAGGCTGAAGCCGTGCCCACGGAAAGCGAAGTATTCTGCCGAAGCGGTTTTCATCACAAATTTAAGTAAGAAGTGAGCAGGCACTAATTTTATTTACCGTGCGGTAGATTTCAACTACTCAACAGTTTACGGAAATTACGATATAAGTCTGTGATTTCATGAATGTACTTCGGAGGTTAGATATGTCTATGATTAATCTGAAGTCAACTCTTGCAGTTTAATCGTTACTTTCAATCTGCAAAAGTTAAATAATGAATAATAAATTAATTACGTATAAGGAGAGACGAAATGAATATTCAAGAAATGATTTTAACGTTACAGAAATATTGGTCTAAGCATAACTGTATTTTAGTACAAGCATACGATGTCGAAAAAGGAGCGGGAACTATGTCTCCAATGACTTTATTAAGAAGCTTGGGTCCCGAACCTTGGAATGTTGCATATGTAGAACCGTCACGCCGACCTGATGACGGTCGTTATGGAGAAAATCCCAATAGACTTTACCAACATCATCAATTTCAAGTAATTATGAAACCTTCTCCAGATAATATCCAAGATCTTTATTTAGAATCTTTATTTGAATTAGGAATAAATCCATTACACCATGATATTCGTTTTGTAGAGGATAACTGGGAAAATCCAACACTTGGTGCTTCAGGACTTGGTTGGGAAGTATGGTTAGATGGTATGGAAATTACGCAGTTTACTTACTTTCAACAAATTGGTGGTTTAGAGGCAAATCCGGTTGCGGTTGAACTAACGTATGGAATTGAAAGGTTAGCATCCTATATTCAAGATAAAGAAAAGGTGTTTGATTTAGAATGGGTAAATGGCGTATCATATAAAGATATTTTCTTGCAGCCAGAATATGAACATTCTACCTATGCATTTGAAACATCTAACACGGATACATTGTTTACGCTCTTTTCATTATATGAAGAAGAAGCGAAAGCAACAATGGAAAAAGGGTTAATATTCCCTGCATATGATTATGTTTTAAAATGTTCTCATACATTTAATTTACTTGATGCAAAAGGTGTCATATCGGTAACAGAACGTACAGGATATATTGCAAGAGTAAGAAATCTAGCTAGAAGTATTGCAAAAGCATACATCAAAGAAAGAGAAAGCTTAGGATTTCCAATGTTAAAAATGGAGGAAAAGAATAATGAGTAATCATGTGTTAGTTGAAATCGGTGTAGAAGAATTACCAGCAAGATTTATTGATCATGCTGAAGAACAACTTAAAGACAAAACAGAAAAATGGCTACAAGATAATCATCTTGAATATAAAAAAGTTAAAACATTTTCTACCCCAAGACGTTTAGCGATTCAAATTCATGCCCTTGCTTCAGAACAAACCACAATTACAGAAGAAGTAAGAGGTCCCCAAGAAAAAATTGCTAAAGATGAAAATGGGAACTGGACAAAAGCGGCGATTGGATTTACAAAAGGTCAAGGTAAACAACCAGAAGATATATATGTAAAAGAATTAAAAGGCATTTCCTATATATTCGTTGAAAAAACAACGGAGGCAAAAAGAGCGGAAGAAATATTACCGAATTTCTCAGACATAATTTCTGCGATTGTCTTCCCACAAACAATGAGATGGGGGAGTGACAGTTATCGTTTTGCAAGACCGATACGCTGGTTAGTTGCACTATTAAATGATAAGGTTATTCCTTTTGAAGTGGCTCATGTGAAGACTGATAACATTACATATGGGCATCGTTTTTTAGGTGATAAAACGATAATTACTGATCCACTGAAGTATGAATCCATTTTAGAAAATAATTATGTTATTCCAGATGCAAAAAAACGCGAATCGATGATTGTTGAGCAAATAAAGGAATTAGAAAACAAAGAAGGATTTCATATTGCCGTCCCTAATGAACTTTTACAAGAAGTTCGAAACTTGGTAGAATATCCAACTGTATTCTTTGGGAGATTTGCAGAAAATTATCTTGAACTTCCATCCGAAACATTAATTACATCAATGGCAGAACATCAAAGATATTTTCCAGTTTATTCACATGAAGGTGGAACATTGCTTGCTTATTTTGTTAGTGTTCGAAATGGTAATAAAGAACAAATTGAAAATGTGGTGAAAGGAAATGAAAAAGTATTACGTGCTCGTTTAAAAGACGCTGAATTTTTCTACAATGAAGATAGAAAGCGATCCATTGATTTTTATTTAGAAAAATTGAAAACTGTTGTCTTTCAGGATAAAATCGGAACAATTTATGAAAAGACGCAAAATGTAGTTTCCATAACTGAACAGATAAATCGGAAATTGCAGCAAACAGATGAAGTAATGGAACTATCAAAACGGGCGGCAGAAATTAGCAAGTTTGATTTAGTTACTGACATGGTAAATGAATTTCCAGAGTTGCAAGGGATTATGGGTGAAAAATATGCACTTCATTATGGGGAAAAAACAGCTGTTGCAACGGCTGTAAAAGAACATTATTTCCCAACACAAGCTAGTGGAGAATTACCAAAAACAGTAGTTGGTTCTGTTGTAAGTGTTTCAGATAAGCTAGATACGATTATAGGTTGTATCTCAGTTGGCCTTACTCCTACTGGTTCACAAGACCCGTACGGTTTAAGACGTCAAGCAATTGGTATTTTACGGATTCTTTCCGAGAAGAGATGGGAAATTTCCGTTGAAGAGTTAATAACAATTACAGAGCGTTTATATAATATTAACGACGCAGAGGTAAAGGAAAATATAAATAGCTTTATAAAAAAACGAGCAGCCTATATTCTAGGTGAACATGGTGTTGAACAAGATGTAGTACAGGCTGTATTAGCTAAGGAAATTGGTGTGTTTCATTATACGATAGAAAAGGCAAAAATTTTATCAAGAAAGCGCAATGACGATTCATTTAGAAAAATCCAAGAAGCATTAGTCCGAGTAATGAATATCGGCAAAAAACAGGCGCAAACAAATATTGATCAAACATTGTTCCAAACTGACTCAGAAAAAGCGTTATACAATAAGTATGTGCAAGTAAAGGATGCTGTGGAAGAAGCCATATTAAAACTAGACGCCGAAAAAGCTTTAGTTGAGTTAGGTAAATTAACAGAAGAGATCCATTCATTCTTTGAACATACAATGGTTATGGCTGAAGATGAAAACATTAAGAATAACCGTCTAGCCCTCGTACATGTCATATCTAATCTCATAGAACAATATGCAGATATGACACTAATTGAATGGAAGCAGCATAAATAATAGTAATAAAACTTATTTTATGTATGAAGGAGAGTTTTTAACGGTTCCTTTAAAACTCTCCGGTTATAACATGAAACAAGGAATCTGACCCTAGTTTAAACATTGTCCTTTTCAATTCTTTCATACTATAATATTTCATAAGGGAAGCATCACATGTACATGTGGGTGGTGATAAAGTGGAGTTATCAGAGCGCCAAGAAAAAATAATTGAAATTGTAAAAGAAAATGGCCCAATTACTGGGGAGCAAATTGCCGATAGGTTAAGTTTATCTCGGGCAACATTACGTCCAGATTTAGCAATTTTAACGATGGCAGGCTATTTAGACGCAAGACCCCGAGTCGGTTATTTTTTCACTGGGAAAACCGGATCGGAATTACTGACTGAAAAAGTAAAGAAATATAAAGTTAAAGATTTTCAGTCTGTACCAGTTGTAGTGAAAGAAGATGATTCTGTCTATGATGCTATTTCATCAATGTTTCTTGGAGATGTAGGTACATTATTTGTCGTAAATGAATCAGGCTGCTTAACTGGTGTTTTATCCCGTAAAGATTTATTACGTGCGAGTATAGGAAATCAAGATTTGAATTCGATTCCTGTACATATCATTATGACGAGAATGCCCAATATTACAGTAAGTAGATCAGAAGATTTGCTTATCGAAAGTGCTAAAAAATTAATCGACAAACAAATTGATGGTTTACCAGTTGTTAAAGATACGCCTGAAGGCTTACATGTTATTGGGCGAATTACAAAGACAAATATTACAAAAGCATTTGTAGAATTAATACTTGATGAACAAGTTTAGAAAGAGGGATAATGATGAATAGCCCATCCGTATATGTATTATCTGATTCAGTAGGTGAAACTGCAGAACTCGTTATTAAAGCTGGATTAAGTCAGTTTACAAATGGTAATTATAAAATCCAACGAATCCCATATGTTGAAGATAAAGTTACCATTGACGAAACGTTAGAAATTGTAAAAGATAAAACAGCAATAATCGGCTATACATTGGTTGATCCTGAGTTAAGAAATTATATGAATAGCCGAGCAAAAGAACTCAATATAGAAGTTGTAGATTTTATGGGGCCAATGATGGAAGCAATGGAGAGGACATTTAAAAACGCACCTCGACTAGAACCAGGCCTTGTTTATAAGCTTGATAAAGATTATTTTAAACGAATAGAAGCGATTGAGTTTGCGGTCAAATATGATGACGGTAGAGACCCAAGAGGAATTGCCAGGGCGGATATAGTCCTTATTGGCGTTTCTCGTACTTCTAAAACACCATTATCGCAATACTTGGCACACCAAAGACTTAAAGTTGCCAATGTACCTGTAGTTCCAGAAGTCGATCCTCCAGAAGAATTATTTCGAATCGATAAATCAAGATGTATCGGTTTAAAAATTAGTAGGGACAAATTAAATGAAATTCGCAAAGAGAGATTAAAAGCTTTAGGACTTGGCGACCATGCAACGTATGCGACATTAAAAAGAATTGATGAAGAATTAGATTTTTTTGAAAAAATTGTTAAGAAAATTGGTTGCGATGTTATTGATGTATCAAATAAAGCTGTTGAGGAAACTGCAAATATTATCTTACAAAAGTGCCGGAAAGAAAATCGCCTAACAGATTAGACATTTTAATATATTTATATTATAATAATATGTTGTACTGTAGATATACGTTTAGAAGTTGGGGAAAATGGGAATATAGTAAGATAAGCATAAATAGTATTAAACATTCCTTCTTTTACATAATGGAATATATAAAGAAGGAAATTTTTTTTCGATTCGTTAAAAAGTTTGTCGAAAGATGCAGGACTTTTTAACGAGAATCTAGAAACTATATATATCAAGTAAATATGAATCTTGGTGGTGGACATGTTTACAGAGATTCCTGAAAAATTTATAGAGAATATTCGTAATGCAAATGACATAGTTGAGGTAATTGAAGAGTATGTTCAATTAAAGAAACAAGGTAGAAATTACTTTGGATTGTGTCCTTTTCATAATGAGAATTCGCCATCATTTTCTGTAACAAAAGAAAAACAGATATTTCATTGTTTTGGTTGTGGTAAAGGTGGAAATGTCATCACATTCCTTATGGAAATCGAAACATTAACCTTTATGGAAGCTATTCAGCTGCTTGCAGACCGCTCTGGTATAACATTACCCGAAACCAATACAAAGCAAACATCTTTATCAGAAGAAGATCAACAATTATTATCCGCTTATGATTGGTTATCTAAGTTTTACCATCATCTGCTACGATATGCTGAGGATGGTAAAGAGGGATTAGATTATTTTAAGAACAGAAGGTTGAATGAAAATACGATTGAACAATTCCAACTTGGATATGCCCCAATAAATAGTGATTTTACAGTTAAATTTTTAGAGAATAAAGGCTTTCATCATCAATTACTCATTAAGGCAGGACTTTTGACGCCAAGAGATGATAATTTTATCGATCCATTTCGTGGCAGGGTAATTTTTCCTATCGCCAATCATTTAGGACGTACCGTTGGTTTTGGTGCACGTAATCTTCAAGAACAAGGTCCTAAATATTTAAATAGTCCTGAACACGCCTTATTTCAGAAAGGTAAGTTACTATATAATTTTCATTTAGCAAAAAATCATATCCGAAAACAAAATGAAGTTATTCTTTTTGAAGGCTACATGGATGTCATTGCAGCATATCAATCAGGGATAAAAAATGTTGTCGCTACATTAGGGACGGCTTTAACGGAGCACCAGGCTAAATTATTACACAGATATGTAGATACAGTCATTATTTGCTATGATGCTGATGCTGCAGGATTACATGCTAGTTATCAAGCAGCGAATTTATTAAGACGAATTGGCTGTGATGTCAAGATTGCTGAAGTAAAGAATGAAATGGATCCTGATGAGTATATAAATACTCATGGTGGTGCACAATTTACGAAACAGGTAATTGAGCCTAGTCACACTTATTTCAAATTTTTCATGAAATATAAAAGAAATGATTATAATTTGTCAGTTGATAGCGAACGAATAGCTTATATTGAAGAAATTGTTAAGCAATTAGCGACGATTGAAAGCCCAATTGAGCGAGAATATTATGTACATGATATAGCGAAAGAGTTTAATTTATCAAGCGAAATTATTCAATATGATATTGAGCAACATAAAAAGAAAAATAATTCTTTTTATAGGGATAACTCAAATAGTAATAGTAATACTAATACAAAACCATATAATTATAATAAAGTCAATATGCAACCAGCTTATGTAAATGCTGAAAGAAAATTGCTTGCTTTGATGATAAAGGATTCATCAATATTGGAAAAAGTACAACAAAAAATTGGAGTTGGGTTTAATTTAGATGAACATAAAGTGATTTTAACTCACTTATATGCGCATTATGAAGAGAAAAACGACGTGAATGTTAGTGAGTTAATTGATAAGCTAGATGATCACCTCAAACAAATAATCACTGAAATTATTTTTACACCTGTAAATGAAACAATTTCAGAACAAGTAGTAAATGATTATATAAATCAAATCCAATTGGAGGCTACTGACATCACGTACCTTCGTTCACTAAAAGAAAAGCAAAAGCAAGAGAAAGACCCTTTTTCAGCCGCGAAAATCGGATTGGAAATTATTGAAATTGAGAAACAGCTAAAGAATATGAAATAAGATTTTATTAAGGAGGGATGGGGACTCATGTCTGAAAACAAATCTTCTCAAACAATGGAAAATGACTTAACGTTAGAACAAGTGAAAGAAGAGCTACTAGAAATTGGGAAAAAAAATGGAGTTCTTGTATATGAGGAAGTAGCGGATCGCTTGTCCACCTTTGAAATTGAACCAGAACAAATTGATGAATTTTATGAGTACCTAGAGGAACAAGGTGTTGAAGTAATAGGGGATGCCGAAGATGAGGAAGCATTAAAAGAGGATCTAACAGATGAAGAAAATTTGCGAGATTTAAGTGTTCCACTCGGTATAAAAATTAATGACCCTGTTCGGATGTATTTGAAGGAAATTGGCAGAGTAGATCTTCTGACTGCTGAGGAAGAAGTTAATCTTGCAAAACGCATCAAAGAAGGGGATGAAGAAGCAAGTCGAGCACTTGCTGAAGCGAACCTTAGACTTGTTGTCAGTATTGCAAAACGATATGTGGGAAGAGGTATGCTATTTCTTGATTTAATTCAAGAAGGAAATATGGGCCTCATTAAAGCGGTCGAAAAATTTGACCATGAAAAAGGATTTAAATTTAGTACGTACGCAACTTGGTGGATCCGCCAAGCAATTACTCGTGCAATTGCTGATCAGGCAAGAACAATTAGAATTCCGGTTCATATGGTGGAAACGATCAATAAATTAATCCGAGTGCAACGACAGTTGTTACAAGATCTTGGACGGGAACCGACTCCTGAAGAAATTGGGAAAGAAATGGATTTATCACCAGCCAAAGTTCGAGATATCCAAAAAATCGCACAGGAACCAGTGTCATTGGAAACACCAATTGGAGAGGAAGACGATTCTCATCTAGGTGATTTCATAGAGGATCAAGAAGCGGTTTCACCTTCAGATCATGCGGCATACGAACTGTTAAAAGAACAATTAGAAGATGTTCTTGATACGTTAACTGATCGTGAAGAAAATGTGTTAAGATTGCGTTTTGGTTTAGACGATGGCAGAACTAGAACTCTGGAAGAGGTAGGAAAAGTTTTCGGAGTAACGAGAGAAAGAATCCGTCAAATCGAAGCAAAAGCATTACGTAAATTAAGACATCCGAGCAGAAGTAAACAACTAAAAGACTTTTTAGAATAATTTCATAATGATTTCATTATGAAATTGTTTACATATTTTTTATAATTTCTAATCCTTAAATACGTAAAGGATGTATTATTACTTTAAACTAAAAGGAATTTCGAGTAGAATAAGGATAGTCTTTATTTCTATTTGGAGTACATAACACAATTACATAAGGAGGAAGTACGTCATGAAAAGAAATATTCTCCCATTTGGAATTATAGCTATCGTAGGTATTTTTATATCGATTATCGTATTCTACGTTGGTGTACATCAACGTGATGATATTCGACTAGCTGAAGAAAATGGCGGAGAACCAGTTGAAGAACAGGGAGAAGTGGCAACAGATCCAGAAGAGATCTTTGCAAGTTCTTGTGCAAGCTGTCATGGACAAGACCTATCAGGTGGAGCTGGACCAGATTTAACATCCGTAGGTAGTAGTCTATCCGCAGAAGATATTCATAATATTATCATGAATGGTCAAGGAGCTATGCCTGGCGGTTTAGTAGGAAATGAAGAAGCCGATGTTTTAGCTGAATGGCTCAGTGAAATGAAATAAAATAGTTAGAGTATGGTAAGCTTTCTGTTTAAACAGAAAGCTTTTCTCGATTTATAGCCATATAAACTAATTTGGATACGTTTTTTCTAAATTTTAATATAGGTGAATGATATGAAGACAGAAATAAAATTATCTAACAGATTAAAAATGGTTGCCTCTTATTTACCTGAAGGAACTTTTTTTGCAGATATCGGTTCAGATCATGCGTACTTACCATGTTATATATGTTTAAAAGACGAAACCTCCCGTGCTATTGCAGGTGAGGTTAGAGAAGGACCATATAAAAGAGCGCTTGAAACTGTAGAAGCTTATCAATTAACAAATAAAGTGGAAGTGCGTCTGGGAAATGGCCTAGATATAATTAATCATGACGACGTCGTAAAAGAATTGGTAGTAGCCGGTATGGGCGGGAGTCTTATTTCGCAAATTATTGAATCTGGTAAAGAAAAATTAACAACGGTGAATCGTCTAATTTTACAGCCAAACAACGCTGCACATCTGATTCGAAAATTGCTACTAGAACTTGGTTATTCGTTAACGCATGAGGAGATTTTAGAAGAAAATAATCATATTTATGAGATTATTGTTGCAGATAAAATCAAAAATGAACAATCTCAATGGGATCCCACTGAAATGGAAAAACAGTTATTGTTCGGTCCTATTTTGATGAAAGAGAATTCACCTGTATTTTTCAAAAAGTGGAAAATGGAGAAACAAAAATTAATAAAGGTTATTCATCAGATGAAAAACGCTAAAAACATTGATTATGAAAAGCTTGCACAGTATGAAACCCAATTAAAGTGGATGGAGGAGATTTTATCATGAATAATGTTACTCATGGAAATGTCTTTAAGGCACTTGAAGAATGGGCACCTAAAAAGTTAGCATATGATTGGGATAATGTTGGTCTACAAGTCGGTTCTTACACGGATAAAACAAAAAAAATATTAGTTACACTTGATGTCCTAGAATCAGTTGTCGACGAAGCAATAGCAAATGAAACAAATTTGATTATTGCTCATCATCCGCTACTATTTAAAGCCTTAAAAAATATTGATTTTCAATCAGTGAAAGGAAAAATCATAAAAAAACTTATTAAACATGATATCACCGTCTATGCTGCACATACAAACCTTGATATAGCAAATGGCGGGGTAAATGATTTGTTATGTGAAGCGTTAGACCTTGTTTCAACCGAACCATTAGTTGATAAACAATCAGAAAATATCTTAAAACTAGTTGTGTTTGTACCTGTCACACATGCCGAAATAGTACGTGAGGCTCTCGGAAATGCAGGAGCTGGTCATATTGGTGCATATAGCCACTGTACGTTTCAATCGGAAGGCCAGGGTACTTTTAAGCCATTGGAAGGGACAAACCCTTATATTGGAAAGAAAAATGAATTAGAAAAGGTAGAAGAATTTAAAATTGAAACAGTAGTAAAAGAATCTAATTTGAATCAGGTTATAAACGCAATGAAAAAGGCACACCCTTATGAAGAAGTTGCTTATGATCTATATCCTTTAGAACTTGCTGGAGATTCATTTGGTCTTGGAAGAATCGGTTCATTTGAAGAGCCGATGTCTTTGCAGTCCCTATGTAACAAAGTAAAAAAAGCATATCAAGTAAATGATCTTCGTGTAACAGGTGATTTGGATCAACCAATTAAAAAAGTTGCTATAATTGGTGGTAGTGGTGAAAAATATATTTATCAAGCTAAAAGAATGGGTGCAGATGCGTTGATTACAGGAGATGTAACCTTTCACCTCGCACAAGAAGCTAAAGAGTTAGGTCTTGCTATCATTGATCCTGGGCATTATATTGAACAAATTATGAAAAAAGCGATGAAAAAATATTTGATGAATAAGTTCTCAAATATACAAGTTTTGGAATCAAAAATTGATACAGATCCATTTCAATTTGTGTAATTGAAAGGAGTCCAATAAATAATGAATGAAACTTTCGAACAATTAGGACTAAATAAAACAATGTTACAAGTAGTGGATAAATTATATTTTAAAAAGCCTACAAATATTCAAATTCAATCAATCCCTTCTATTTTACAAGGTAAAAGTATTATTGGTGAATCGCAAACAGGATCAGGGAAAACACATGCTTACTTATTACCGTTATTAAATCAAATTGATGAGTCTAAAGAAGAGGTTCAACTTGTTATCACTGCACCAACACGTGAATTATCGATGCAAATTTTTGAAGAAATAAAGACAATTACGAAATTAGCACAAAAAGAACAAAATTGGACCACTCGTCTAATCGTTGGAGGGGCAGACCGCCAACGAATGATAAAACAATTAGAAAAAAAACCTCATATTGTTGTTGGTACCCCGGGGCGAATTTTGGATATGGTTAATGAAGGAGTACTCTCCATTTATTCAGCAACTTCTTTTGTCATTGATGAAGCTGATTTAATGTTAGACTTTCGTTTTATTGATATAATAGATGAGTTGTTGGTACGTAGTAAAAAAGAGGTACAAATCCTTGTGTTTTCAGCAACTATCCCAAAACAGTTAAAACCGTTTTTAACTAAATATCTTGCACAACCTGTCCATATTAAAATTAAAAATGGACTAGCACCAGAACAAATGGAACATCGACTCATTGAAATAAAGCATCAAGATGTTGTTCAAAAAATAATGGATATAACAGAAATCATCCAACCGTATGTAGCCATTCTTTTTACAAATAGTAAAGAATCAGCCGATGACCTTGGGAATCAATTGGCGGAGAAAGGTTTAAACGTAGGTGTTTTACACGGAGGACTAACAAGTCGTGAACGAAAAAGAATGGTCAAAGCAATTTTAGACCTTCGTTATCAATATATAGTGGCCACAGATTTAGCTTCAAGAGGTATCGATATAAAAGGAGCTAGCCATGTCATTAATGTTGAACTTCCTAAAGAGATAGAGTTTTATATCCATCGTGTAGGAAGAACGGCTAGGGCTGGTCTAGCCGGTACAGCAATAAGTTTTTTCAGAGAAGAAGACACTGCTCTAATTGAGCAATTAGAGAAAAAAGGCATTCATTTTGTATTTACCGAAATTAAAAATGGGGAATGGGTAGATGCGAAAAGATTTAATAAACGGGAATTACGAAAAAATGTCGCGACTAAATTAGATCAAGAAGCATGGAAACGAGTTAAAAAACCAACTAAAGTAAAACCAGGTTATAAGAAAAAAATGAAGAAACAGCAGGAAAGAATTAAAAGTCGCCTAAAGAGAGAAAATCGTAACAATAATAGAAAATAATGGGGTGGAATAATGGTTAAGTTAGGGTCACATGTATCTATGAGTGGGAAAAAAATGTTATTAGGTTCAAGTGAAGAAGCAACTTCTTATGGAGCAAACACTTTAATGATTTATACTGGTGCACCACAAAATACGAGAAGAAAACCAATTGAAGAATTAAATATCGATGCCGGGATTGAACATATGAAAGAAAATGGAATAAGTGATATTGTTGTACATGCCCCGTATATTATAAATATTGCTAATACAATTAAGCCAGCAACTTTTGAATTAGGGGTCTCTTTTTTACAAAGCGAGATTGAACGTACAGAAGCCATTGGAGCAAAACAAATTGTATTACATCCTGGTGCGCATGTCGGAGCAGGTGCTGATGAAGGGATTAAAAAAATAATTGAAGGTTTAAATGAGGTCATTACGAAAGACCAAACCGTACAAATTGCACTTGAGACGATGGCGGGTAAGGGAACTGAAATTGGAAGAAGTTTTGATGAACTAGCGAAAATAATTGATGGCGTAACACATAATGAAAAATTAAGTGTCTGCTTTGATACTTGTCACGTACATGATGCAGGGTATCATGTCGCTGATGGGTTTGATGATGTCTTAAAAGATTTTGATAAAATCGTTGGTATAGATAGAATTAAAGTTGTCCATGTGAACGATAGCAAAAATGAGCGTGGTGCTGGGAAAGATCGCCATGAAAATATCGGTTTTGGACATATTGGGTTTAAAGCACTTCACTATGTTATTTTTCACGAAGAATTCGAAAAAATACCTAAAATTTTAGAAACGCCTTATGTCGGTGAAGATAAGAAAAACAAACGACCTCCATATAAATTTGAAATTGAAATGATCAAGGATGGATCCTTTGATGAAACCTTGCTTCAAAAAATCATGGGCTAATTTGCAATAAATAACATAAATGAAATAGTCTATAATCCATAAACTATACCTACCTTAAGAAAAAGGGGGTAAGCCTTGTGGAAAATCAAAACTTAAACGAACCATCAAAGGAACAAGATCCAGTGGACGAGCATATTTTTAAAGAAGAAACGTCTGCTGAATTTACCGAAGATACAATTGGAGATGATCGTGACCAAGATAGAGATGAAGACAGAGAAGTATACAATGTGTATGGTTGGATCGCGATTGCTTTAAGTGCAATATCCTTCTTTTTTATTCCGATACTTTTTGCAGGTGCAGGAATAATATTAGGATTTATTGCGAGAAACCGGGAAGCACAAATTTTAGGTAATACAGCGATAGTTATCGGTATTTTATCAATTATTACACGTTTATTTATTATGCCACTCATATAGTAAATTAAAGGCTGAAGCTAAGTTCTTCAGCCTTTTTTAATGAGGATAAGTCGGGAAATAATAATACATACCAGGAGTTAATTCAATTGTTGTAACATTCGGATTTACTGAATTGAAATCATCTAATATATCTTCAATTTTGATTTGATTTAAATTTTCACCATTAAGCTCTTCGGAGACGGACAATATAGTATCTCCTGCTTCGACTTTGATTTTCACAACAGGCATATCTTTATTAATATTTTGTTCATCCATCGTAGGAGATTTACTCGTTTTATTGTTAGTCCCTTTTTGAATATCATTATACAAACTGAGAATTAACAGTATAATACAAGTATAAAGGCAAATTTTTTTAAAGGTAAACATAGAATATACCACCTTAAAAATTTTTGAGCAGGGAGGAGTTTATAATGGAAGCAATTATGTCTTCTGATTGGATTGGTTTGATTTTTATTGGATTGGGAACATTATTTTTACTAGGTGAAATTCTCGTAAATATGCGAGGTATTTTTGCCGTACTAGGAATAATCTTTACTGTATATTATTTTTATACGTTCCTGACAGAACCGTCTACCATTGTTATTATGCTTATTATTTATTTTGTTGGACTATTACTAATTTTTATTGATGGAAAATTAATTAATGACGGCACGTTAGCGACACTTGGACTTGCAGGAATGATATTATCTGTTGCTCTCACAGCTCCGAATTTCTTTGCGGGTCTGTATGCCGTAATAGGTGTAATTCTTGGAGGCGCGTTGTCGTTCACATTTTTGAAAGTATTTAAAAGAAGAAATATGTGGAGTAAAATTGCTTTAAAAGATCGGTTGACAAAAGAAGCAGGCTATACTTCACTAAACGAGGAATATGTGCAATTAGTGGGCAAAAAAGGAACTACATTAACTGATTTAAGACCAGTGGGAACGATTGATATTGATGGTAAAGATTACAGTGCCATTTCCAACGCCCAATGGATAAAAAAGGGGACAGAGGTGCAAGTTACTGAAGTAGATGGAACTCGAATTTTAGTGAAGGAAATTTAAAAAAATCTCAAATGTAAATTTAATGTTAAATAACCGAAATATCCTTTACATCTTTTAAATATTTCATAATAATAGGACTGTATGCAAAATTAATATGCCTCTCGGAGATGATTAACAATTGACAGATTCAATCGACTTACAATCCATCATTTTTGAATTTATCGGTGGTTTAGGGATTTTTTTACTAGGAATTAAATTCATGGGGGATGGTCTCCAAAAATTTGCCGGTGACAGACTACGTGATATTTTGGATCGGTTTACAAGTAATCCATTTCTCGGTGTACTTGCTGGAATGCTTGTTACCATGCTTATCCAAAGTAGTTCAGGAACAACGGTATTAACGGTTGCATTAGTAAATGCCGGTTTTATGACATTACGCCAAGCAATCGGTGTCATTATGGGAGCTAATATCGGTACTACCGTTACTGCTTTCATTATTGGTTTAGATATTGGAGAATATGCATTACCAATTATTGCAATTGGTTGTTTTATGATATTTTTCTTTAAAAGTCAAAAAGTAAATGTAATTGGACAAGCTATTTTTGGGTTTGGTGCATTGTTTTTCGGTTTGGAATTAATGAGTAATGGAATGAAGCCTTTACGGTCTTTAGAAGCGTTTCATGAATTAACGGTCAATATGAGTGATAATCCGATCTTAGGAGTAGTAATTGGGACAGTCTTTACACTTATTGTTCAAAGTTCCAGTGCGACAGTCGGAATTTTGCAAGGATTATTTTCTGAAGGTGCAATTACTTTACATGCAGCAATACCAGTTCTTTTTGGTGACAATATTGGGACTACAATAACGGCAGTATTAGCATCTATAGGTACTTCCGTTGCTGCAAGAAGAGCTGCTTTTACCCATGTTACGTTTAATATTATCGGAGCAGTAATATTTATGATATTTTTAGGATTCTTTGTAAGTTATGTAACGTTCTTACAAAATACATTTAACCTAAATCCAGAAATGACGATAGCCTTTGCTCACGGAAGTTTTAACATTGCAAACACGATGATCCAATTCCCTTTTATTGGTGCTTTAGCATGGATTGTTACAAAGCTAATCCCGGGGGAAGATGTGACGATAGAATACAAACCAAAGCACTTAGATCCAATTTTTGTCGAACAATCTCCTACTGTGGCACTAGATCAGGCTAAATCTGAGATCATTCGTATGGGTGAATACAGTGTGAAAGGTCTAGAAGAAACAAGCTTATATGTCATGACACAACAAGAAAAACATTCTGAGATGGCAATGCAAATTGAAGGTGCTTTGAATAATCTTGACAGGGAAATAACGAATTATTTAGTTAATATTTCAAGCAGGACGTTATCAGAGGCAGACAGTGCCAAACATACTGCATTAATGGATACTGTTCGTGATATTGAACGAATTGGAGATCACTTTGAGAATATTCTAGAACTGATCCAATATAAAATAACAAATAAAATAAACTTAACTGAACATGCACATGAAGATCTTCATGAAATGTTTGATTTAACAATTTCCACGGTAAATCAAGCTGTAAAATCTCTTGAATTAATGGATAGAGAAGAAGCATTAGCAGTTGTTCAAAAAGAAGATCAAATTGATAAAATGGAAAGAAGTTTTCGTAAAAGACATATAATTCGAATGAATGAAGGACAATGTACTGGTTCTGCCGGTATCGTATTTGTCGATATTATAAGTAATTTAGAAAGAATAGGGGATCATGCTGTAAATATTGCAGAAGAAGTTTTAAATGGTTAGAAAAACTTTTTCAAAAAAAGTGTTGACAAGATATAATGTGCATGGTATATTATATCTTGTCGTTTGTTTTTGGCACTTCTTTTCAGACAGTAAAAAGATTTTATTGTTTTATTGGACAAACTGATAATTTATCTATTATAATAGCCAATGGACGCATAAAAATGCACGAACAGCATTAAACAATTATCGTATTTTAATTCCACAGTAGCTAAAGTGGTAGAGTAAGCCGGATCCAACTAATCATATTTTTTTGAATTAACATGGATATAGGCCTGCGAGGAGTGCGACAGCACGACGAGACCACTAAGCTTATCAATTAAAATAAATATTAACCTTTATATTAATCTTATTCCACAGTAGCTCAGTGGTAGAGCAATCGGCTGTTAACCGATCGGTCGTAGGTTCGAATCCTACCTGTGGAGCCATATGGCGGCGTAGCTCAGCTGGCGAGAGCGTACGGTTCATACCCGTGAGGTCGTGGGTTCGATCCCCTCCGCCGCTACTTAAGGACCCTTAGCTCAGTTGGTTAGAGCTATCGGCTCATAACCGATCGGTCGCAGGTTCGAGTCCTGCAGGGTCCACTTAAATCACTCGGAGGAATACCCAAGTCTGGCTGAAGGGATCGGTCTTGAAAACCGACAGGGGTGTTAAAGCCCGCGGGGGTTCGAATCCCTCTTCCTCCTCCATTATATATTTAAATACATATTATAAGGCTCGATAGCTCAGTCGGTAGAGCAAAGGACTGAAAATCCTTGTGTCGGCGGTTCGATTCCGTCTCGAGCCATATAAGAAACAAGCATACGATTATAGCTTGTTTTTTTATTTCATTTTTATTTATGACAAAGCTAAAGATTTGCACCTTTTACAAAGCTTTGATACCCTTTACATATAAAGAATATAAAATTAAAGGAGAGGATTACATATGTCAAAATTTGAATTACCAGAACTTCCTTATGCTTATGATGCACTAGAACCTACGATTGATAAAGAGACGATGAATATTCACCACACGAAGCATCATAACACTTACGTAACAAACCTAAATAACGCTTTAGAAGGAAACAGTGATTTACAAAGTAAATCAGTTGAAGACCTTATTAGTGATTTAAATGCGGTGCCAGAAAATATCCGTACTGCTGTACGAAATAATGGTGGGGGTCATGCGAACCACAGCCTATTCTGGAAAATTCTATCTCCTTCGGGTGGCGGTGAGCCAAGTGGCGAGCTAGCGGATAAAATAAATGATAAATTTGGTAGCTTTGATAACTTTAAAGAAGAATTTGAAAAAGCTGCTGCTACACGTTTTGGTTCAGGCTGGGCTTGGTTAGTTGTTAATAATAGCGAGCTTGAAGTAACAAGCACACCTAACCAAGACTCACCATTAATGGAAGGTAAAACACCAATTTTAGGTCTGGATGTTTGGGAGCATGCATATTACTTAAAATATCAAAACAGACGTCCAGAATATGCAAAAGCATTCTGGGACAAAGTGAACTGGGATGAAGTAACAAAAAATTATAACGACGCAAAATAAATTTAACAGAAGGCCAAAGGAAATTTTCCTTTGGTCTTTTTTATTTAAATTTATTACATATCTCGCTCTTTAGTTGTTCACACTATAATTACTAAAGGAGCGCTTTGATATATGTGGAAGCTAACTACGCATTTTTTAGATAAGGATGAAATGAACAGAGATCTCATTTTGTTATTAGTAATTGGCGGCTTATATTCATTAGGAATATTTTTATCTAATACTTTTGTAAATGTTTTTTTATGGAGACAAACGAATGATTTTCTTACGATTGCTAATTACAATTTAGCTATTTTTATCTTTCAGCCAATTACTTTTATAATTGCAGGTAAATTAGCGAAGAAAATTGACCGTATTATAGTTCTTCGCTTAGGAGTAACATTTTTATCTATATTTTTTCTTACTGTATTAATCATTGGTGATCATGCATCTACCTATAACTTTTTACTTGGCTGTCTCTTAGGGGTAGGATATGGATTTTACTGGCTAGCATTTAATGTTTTAACCTTTGAAATAACCGAACCTGAAACAAGGGATTTTTTTAATGGATTTATGGGAGGTCTTGAATCGTTAGGTGGCATGATAGGACCAGTAGTAGCCGGATTTATCATTTCAAAATTAAAGACGAATATTGGGTACATGACGATTTTTTCAATTTCATTTGGTTTATTTATCCTTGCTGTTATTTGCAGCTTCTTTATAAAAAGAAGAAAAGCGGAAGGGAAATATGGACTTTTAACGGTTATTAAAGAAATGCGGGAAAATAAGAACTGGAATAATGTTATTAAATCCAATATATTTCAAGGTATGCGGGAAGGTCTTTTCGTTTTTGTTGTTACGATTTGGGTATTTCTAGTAACAAAAAGTGAATTTGCATTGGGTATGTTTAATCTAGTTTTAAGTGCCTTGTCGTTTATCTTTTATTTGCTCGTTACAAAAATGGTAAATCCCAGTATGCGAAAAAAAGCCATTTTCATTGGCAGTTTAATCATCAGTTTTTCAGTATATATTATTTTATTTGATTTAACATATGTACATTTAATCATTTACGCAATTATTATCGGGATTGGATATCCGATTATTAATGTCCCATTTAATTCCATGGCATACGATGTAATTGGTACAAGCAAGTACGCGAAAGAGTTGAGAATTGAATATGTTGTTGCACTTGAAATATTTGTCAATATGGGACGTGTTTTTTCAATTCTTATTTTTATAATTTCAATGTCTATTTATAATAACCCGAATATCATACCGATTCTTTTAGGGATATTTAGTAATAGCTACTTATTAATATTTTTCTTTATGAATAAAGTTCATTTAACTTATCAGAAATAAGCAAAATAATTTCCTCGTAATGATTAAATATTCGCCAAGATATGCTATAATTATTTGGGTGAGATTAAAATTACAAGGGGGAATTGCTAATGGTAAATAAGAAAAAGAATGTGTCACGAATTCCCTTACGTATAAATATAATATTTTTTGTCGTATTTATCCTATTCTCTGTACTTGTTGTGCAGCTTGGGGTAGTACAAATTTTACAAGGGGAAAGTTTTCAAGAAGAAATCGATCGGACAATTAAGGATATATCGAGATCTCCTGTTCCAAGAGGGAAAATTTTTGACCGTAATGGAAAAATAATAGTGGATAACAAGCCGCTTTATTCAATTACGTATACCCCTCCGAAAAGAGTGCAGGCTGAAGATAAACTTGAATTAGCAGAAGAACTAACAAATTTTCTTGTTGTTGATGACAAAGTTCTTAAAAAAATTACTGAACGTAATAAAAAAGAGTATTGGTATTTAAAGAATACAGATAAAGCAGTTGAACGATTAACTGATAAGGAAATAGAAGAATTGGATGATATTGAACAGTATGACCTTATGCTCGAAAGAATTACTGATGAGGAAATCGCTAATTTTACGGATGAACAATTACAAGTGATTGCAATTAAACGTGAATTAGATAAGGCGTACGCCCTTACTCCAGAAGTAATCAAAAATAAGGATATATCCGTTCAGGAATATGCGGAAATTGCAGAAAATTTAAGTGAGCTTCCAGGAATTAACGCATCTACAGATTGGGAACGAAAATATGTTTATGGTGACACCCTAAAGTCAATTATTGGCTCAATAACTTCACAAGAACAGGGAATACCTGCTGAAAAAGAGGATTATTATTTAACGAGGGGTTACAACCGAAATGACAGAGTAGGTAAAAGTGGTCTTGAAGAACAATATGAAGATGTCCTTCGAGGTAGAAAAGAACAAGTTCAATATACAACAACAAAAAATGGAGACATAATTGGTTCTGATATTGTTGTCCCTGGAGAAAGAGGAAAAGACTTAGTTCTTTCACTTGATATGGAATATCAAGAGTTAGTAGATGAGATTGTTTTAAAAGAATTAAAGGCTGCCAAAAGTAGGGGAAATTACTGGTTAGAAGATGCATTAGCTGTCGTAATGAACCCGAAAACGGGAGAAATTTTAGCTTTAAGTGGTCAGCACTATGACCGTGAAACAGGAGAATATAAAAGTACACCACATAAAGTATTATATGATGCACATCGTCCTGGTTCTACTGTAAAAGGTGCAACCGTACTTGCAGGTTTACAATCAGGGGTAATTAACCCGGGTGATGTATTTATCGATAGTCCAATTCAGATTTCTGGAACACCAAGAAAAGCTTCATATGCACGACTAGGTGCAGTAGATGATCTAAGTGCACTCAAACGATCTTCAAACGTATATATGTTCTATATTGCACTTCGTTTGGGAGGAGATTTCAGACATCCATACCCAAATAATACTAGTACAAATGCAAGTGCTACGGAAGGGTTACAGAAATTGAGAAATTACTTTAACCAGTTCGGTTTGGGTATTAGCACAGGAATAGACTTCCCTTTTGAATCAACTGGTTTCGTAGGAACTGATCCTAGGGCTGGTAATCTAATGGATAATGGAATTGGCCAATATGATACGTATACAACATTGCAACTTGGACAGTATGTTTCGACCATTGCAAATGACGGCAACCGAGTTCAACCCCATTTTGTCAAGGAAATAAGAAATCCTTCCAATGAAAATGAGTTAGGCTCCGTTGATCAAGTAATTCATCCGAAAGTATTAAATAAAATAGACATAAACCCAAGTTATATTGAACGAGTACAAACTGGTTTTTGGAAAGCATTTAATGAATCCGGTGGAACTGGATATTCTAATTGGGCAGGTACGAGTTACCGTGCCGCAGGAAAAACGGGAACTGCGGAAAATGAAGTGTACCTAAAACGGGATGATGGAACTAGCTATAAAGCGGCGGACGTGGAAAACTTATCGTTGGTTGGTTATGCTCCTTATGATGATCCCGAGGTTGCGTTTGCAGTTATCGTTCCTCAATTAGGTAAAAATACTGGAAATCAAATTAACCACAAAATTGGAAGAGGACTATTAGATACTTATTTTGAATTAAAAGAGAAACGTGCTTCAGAAAAAGATGAAGCTGACGAAGAATAAATAACAATTTTATGGTCTAAACAGGGATAAACCAGTTTAGACCTTTTTATTTTATTTATTAGAAAACTTGGCTTATCGTTAAAGAAAACATACCCTTATCACCAGGGGTATGCCGACGGTTAGGCAGAGAGCCTGTTCTTAGTCGGCCTTCTTGGCGAGAGTATGAGTTGCACTTACGAGTGATTGACGTGCTAGTACTGGCGTCTGAGACAAATCTTTACGGTGGGACGAACAAAAGAGCAAATGTCCTTCGATGGGACGAGTAAGCGCAGTCCCAGTCCCAGGACGCCCGAGCTTTTGGCCAGTGAGCAGAAAGAAAGTTTTATACTTTCTTACCTGCTAAAAAAAGAACAGGCAAGAGAATAATCTCCTGCCTGTTTTAATCCCCCGGATAAGTAGTAACTGTTTCCGCAAGTTCTTTTATACTCATTTCACTTGTTACTTCAAATGTTCCAAGTTGAATATATGGACTATAATCATTATCTTCTAGATATTTAATAAATTTGTCACGCTCACCCTTACTAAGGATTTTTTTATCTACTAACGTATCGGCAATATCTTGTGTTACATCACCTTTTTTAATAGTAAATTTAGTTTTTGTCACTTTATCAGTTTTATCTTCTTTTTTCTCTTTCTTCTTTGTATCCTTTTCTTTTTCCTTGTCGTCTTTCTTTTTCGTGTCTTTTTCTTCTTCTTTTGACTTTTGTTCTTCTTTCTCTTTCTCTTTCTCTTTCTCTTTATCCGTTTTAGCTGAAGCAGTTTGGGCTTCCTCTTCCTTCATAGTATCAACGTACATGGAAAATGAAATAAATTCGTCTTCCGTAATGACTCGATATCCATTTTCTTCCACTTGCGCTATCATATCTTCAACTGCAACATTTTCAATCGATTCTTTTGAACTGTCAGTCAAAAAATAAAAACCTAAAGATAGAATACCTGCAGTAAATAACCCAATTGAAAAAAAGCGTATTGGTAATCTCATTATGATTATTATTCTCCTTACTATCTAAATATTGGACCTAAGAATAGTTTGAACGTCATGACTTGTTAAATCTGTTTGTTCTGAAATATCTTCTGGAGAATAGCCTTGTTGGTGAAGGTGATATATTTTTTGTATCAACAAAGGCTTATCTTGTAACGACTCGGGAATTTCATTAGTTGTTGATTGATAATTATTCCCAGTCAATAATTCCTCTTCAAGAACTTTAAGTTTCTTCTTCATTTGATATGTATCCTGCATCGTAGTAATTGAAAATTGTTCAAGTTGATCTTCTAGCTCCTTAAATTTATCAGACATGAAAAAAGAACTTGCGAATAATACTAATGCTATTACGACGACTGATACAAGTAAATAAACCATTTTTTATACCTCCTTGCAATCTACTTTAACATTATACTATGAAAATTACTATTTTGGCTAAGAAAAAATAAATAGATTAAAAATTTGCGTGAAAAAAATGTATCTGTTATCATTATTAAGGGTAAATTATATTATTGACTTTTTGACTTATTGAATTTGGAGGGATAGAAATGCGTGTAAATATAACACTTGCTTGTACAGAAACAGGAGATAGAAACTATATTACTACAAAAAATAATCGTAATAATACAGAGCGTATCGAATTAATGAAATACTGCCCACGTTTAAGAAAACATACATTGCATCGTGAAACGAAATAATTTAAAGTTTAGAAACTCTTACCATATTAATGGATAGGAGTTTTTTATTTATATATGTCTTCCTTATAGTCCCTTCAAGCGATTTCCAAAGACAGATGAGGTACAATAAGATAAGAGGTGTTTGTACAAGTGAATAAAAAACGAATCCGCAACGATATGATGGAACAATTAGCTCACTTAGATCAGGATGAAAAATTAGCAATAGAACTCAAACTATATAACCATTTATATACATCTAAACTATGGAAAGAAGCAAATATTATTGGAATTACTTGGTCAACAGCTTTTGAATGGAACACTGAACCTATCATTAGGCAGGCGTGGAAAGAGAATAAAATCATTTGTATTCCGAAAAGTTTTCACAATACGAAAGAAATGGAATTTTACTATATCAAGCAGAAAAAGGACGTAGAAATTGGATATGGAGGCATTTTGGAGCCTCGTGTTGATAAAACGAAACAGATATCCAAACATAGTATTGATTTATTAGTTGTCCCAGGCATCGTATTTAATCGTTCAGGTTATCGAATAGGGTTTGGCGGAGGGTTTTACGATCGTTTCCTAGTTGATTTCACACAGAATACTTTATCACTAGTTAGTAATATCCAATTAACATCTTTTGAATTTTCTGAGCCACATGATATTCCAATTAAGTTTATGGTTACGGAAAATGGAATTTTAAAAATGCGTGTTCAAAATGGAGGATAAAAAGGACCAAGTCGGCTAAAGTCGCCACGTCCTGTGGCAACGCCGACACTAGCACGTCCTGTGCGTCGAAAGTTCAAGGCGGCGTAGTTTCGAGCAGCGGAATGTATGCATTTAGATACATGAGCAAACGCGCTAGCACGCAGAAAAAGTGCTTTCCTTTTTCAAGGAGCGGAGAAGCAAGCCAACGAGCTTCCACAGGATGTGGTGACTTCGACGTTCGACACAGGACGTGTCGGTATTTAGTCGAAGTTCCCCTAACGCAGCGTCATTTTTACCGGAGTTTTTGAACATCCTCTAAAATCAGAAAATAAATGAATGTGTTTTTGCATATAACGATGCGAATTTTGATATGATGGGTACAGGAGGTGTCTTATGTATATCACAGAGCAATATAATATGTACCGTTTAGCATATGATCTCATTACGACAGATAAATATGAAATATTGCATATGAATCCTCAAACAGATGAACTTTGGCTCGAAAAGTATGAACGCAATGTATCTAAAGTAATTCGTTTTATACATAAAGGATTTGATTGGAAAAACCATTTAAAAACAGACATTGCATCCGTTTTTCAACGCGTCAAAGCGATGAAGCGTTTTTTTGTTGGAAAAAATATTGAAATTTATAATGTTTATATAACTTCCCATGAACCCGTCGATGATTGGGAGTTATTAAAAAAACCGATGCAGTTAAAAGAGAAAAAGCCATTAAAAATGAAGGTTTTCTATTTAACAGAAGATAATTTTATAAAAGAAAAAACTCGTCTTTTAAATCAAATTAATTCACAAGCTCAAAATGAACCTGAACTTCCTTCTTTAAACGACCAAGAGAAAGAAGTGGCATTATACAAAATTAAAATGAGCAATTTGTTACACGAAAAGAAACAGCAATATGAGAACGTGTTCACATTTGGTAAGCCACATTTTACTTATATTTTTATAGCATTGAACATATTTATGTTTTTAATGCTTGAATTAAATGGAGGCAGTTTAAACATCGATACGTTAATTCAGAGTGGAGCAAAGTATAATCCTGCCATTGTCGAAGGAGAATGGTGGAGGATAGTTTCTTCAATGTTTTTGCATATTGGTGCACTACATCTGTTTATGAATATGCTTGCTTTATATTATTTAGGAACAGCAGTCGAAAGAATTTTCGGTACGGCACGATTTGTTATCATTTATTTTTTAGCCGGTATCGGTGGTGGATTGACTAGTTTTGCTTTTAATGTCCATGTAGCTGCCGGAGCTTCTGGTGCGTTATTTGGTTTGTTCGGTGCATTATTATTTTTTGGTATCATTTACAAACAATTATTCTTTCAAACAATGGGGAAAAATTTAATTCTCATTTTAGCCATTAATCTTGTATTTGGGTTTTTAGTTCCGCAAATAGATATGGGCGCACACGTTGGTGGATTAATTATGGGCTTTCTTGCCGCATCCATAACCTATGTCCCTAATAAAAAGAACATTTTTGTGCAACTTGTTTCCGTCGTGCTTTATTCCCTTATCGCAATTTATTTAGCCTTCTACGGTTTACAAGTGCATATATAACATTTAAGTGCGTGTTCAAAAAGGAGGATAAAAAGGACCAAGAAGTTCGAGGCGGCGCAGTTTCGAGCAGCGGAATGTATGCATTTAGATACATGAGTAGCGGAGAAACAAGCCAACGAAGAAATTCGCAGTGTCATTTTTACCGGACTTTTTAAACATCCTCTTTAAGCAATCTTTTGAATAAGTTTTTGGTTTTTATTATTCAATTCAAATATAACCAATAGGTGATCGTTATTCTTTGCCAATAAAATTAATGGCATATAATGTTTATCTTGTAGATTTTCTTCTTCCTTTAATAATAGGATATAATTTTTATATAACCCTTCCCAAAGTTGTCCGATAATTTTTTTAGTTTCGGCCTCTGTACGTCCAGGTAAGGGCTTATTTTCATATTGTGCGAGTTCTGTTAACGGAATACGGTCATAGTCATTTATTGCAATATCTAATTGATTAATTAGTTTGTTCCAGTGACTTTCTAATTGTTGATTCGTCATTTTGTTGAGATCTCTTTCCCATTTTTTTTCATTAGCATTACTTGGTTCGTGAAATGAATAAATAGTATTACTATCATTAATAAAATACAATTGATTACTTGTCATTTTTTGAATACTGGAAATCTGATCGTTTGGATCATGAATTTCTCCATGGTGAAATGATATTGCTTTTAGGAGGCTGCTGTTTGCCTGATAAAAGCGTTTACTTAAATCAAGGTGATCAACATTTTGGCGCCATTTATTTAAAACACCTTTAAATTTTCCATTTTCATAGAGCAATGAAACATCTTGCCGTAAATAGGCGACATCGCTACTTGTTGATTCGACAGACCATTCAATTTCATCCGTATTTTTTACCAAATTAATGTTTGTTTCGGCATTGTCGAAAAATACATTGTCATCCGGTGGGAAATATTTCATTGTTGTTACCGTTAAATTACTTTTTAGTATAAAAAACAGACAAATAGATGATATGATAAAACAAGAATAAATAATATATTTATGCATGTCCAACATCCTTTAAAAATTCTTTTGTACCATTATATGATGAAGAATTTGACTTATTCTTTACAAAAGCGTGGTGAAGATATGAAGACAGTTTTAGACGTTCGAAATTTATTAAAGAAATTTGGGGTATTTATTTATACAGGAGACAGAATTGGTGATCTCGAATTAATGCAGGCAGAACTAAAGGATTTATATGAAGTAAAGTTAATTGATGTAATGACTTATCAAAACGCAATAGTCATTTTAAAAAAGGAAATTTCAGATTTACGTACATAATAAGGTTTAAATTTTTAAAAAAAGGGTAAGAAAAATACTACTATTTAGTTACTTAGGAGGCTTAGTCATGGATACTAGGCGGAGGAAATTACCACTTTTTCTCCTTGCAAGTTTTATATTTGGGTTAAAGACATATATTGTATACCGTTTTTTATTCCAAATTGAAATAGATAATTCATTGCAAGAGTTTATTATTTTTATTAACCCATTTATTGCAACTATCATTTTCTTTGGGTTAAGTATTTGGATTGAACGTCCAGAGAGGCGTCTGGCTTTTATTAAATACAGTGCTTTAATCGGTACAATTATCATTTACGTCAATCTCTTATTTTACAGATCATTTACTGATTTCCTAACTATTCCCCAACTATTTCAAACAAGTAACTTCTTGGATTTAACAACCAGTATTATAACACTAATTAAAATATACGATATATTACTGTTCTTCGATGTTTTCATCATTTGGTTTTTATGTAAGAAAGTTGATGTTAATGATATTAAAGCAAATAGCAAACGAACAAAATCTTTCGCTCTAGTAATATTCTTGTTACTGTTATCAGGCAACTTTTTTCTTGCTGAACTGGAGCGTCCACAATTATTATCAAGGGGATTTGATCGAGAATATTTAGTTAAAAACATCGGGATATTTTATTTTCATATTTATGATGTTTTCGTCCAATCTAAAATGAGATCTCAGCGAGTACTAGCAGATGATAATGATCTTTTAACGATAAGAAAATATATTAATGATGAAGTTAGAAGTGATAAAAAATCTGAACTTTTCGGTGTTGGTAAAGGGAGAAATGTCATTTTCATCTCAGCTGAATCTGTTCAGACATTTGTGATTAATAATCAATTACATGGTGAAGAAATTACACCATTTTTAAATAGCTTGATCAATCATGAAGACACGTTTTATTTTGAGAATTTTTATCATCAGACATCCCAAGGAAAAACTTCCGATTCCGAGTTTATAACCGAAAACTCTTTATATCCATTATCAGGCGGTGCGGTATTTTTTACTCATGCCCAAAACGATTATCATGCGATGCCAGAAATTCTAAAAAGTGAAGACTATGAATCGTTTGTTTTTCATGCTAATACAAACACTTTTTGGAATCGTAATCAAATGTATGATAGTTTCCTTATCGAACAATTTTATGATAAAGATTTTTATGAAGTAACAGAAGACAACGAAATTGGTTGGGGTTTAAATGACAAAGAGTTTTTCGTCCAGACGATTCCTTATTTAAGGGAGTTGAATCAGCCATTTTATGCAAAGTTGATTACCATTACAAATCATTTTCCATTTGAGTTGGATGAGGGAGATCGTTCACTTGAACCGTATGATTCCAATTCAAATACGTTAAATAATTATTTTCCAACAGTAAGATATACAGATGAGGCAATCGAACAATTTTTCATACAATTAAAGGCTGCGGGATTATACGACAATTCGATAATTGTCATTATGGGTGATCATGATGGTATTAGTGCCAATCATAATAAGGCGATGGCAAGTTATCTCGATAAAGAAGAAATAACGCCTTATGATTATTTACAATTACAACGTGTTCCTTTGTATATTCATATCCCGGGGTATGGAAAAGGAGAGGTTATGTCAAAAATAGCTGGCCAAATTGATCTTAAACCTACAATTCTTCATCTGCTAGGAATGGATACATCTCATGACATTTATTTTGGGAATGATCTTTTTCACGATGATCGTAAAGGGTTTATTGTCCAGCGAAATGGCAATTTTATTAGTGAGGACTATATATACACGAACAACACTTGTTATGATAGGGAGACTGGCGATATTATTGCGGTTGAAGGGGAAGGAAGGGAAAAGGAAACTCCATGTAGTCCTATAAAAGAAAAGGTTAATCAAGAGTTGGAGTATTCAGACCAAATAATATATGGCGATTTATTTCGGTTTATACAATTTGATGAAAATTAATCGTATTAAAGCACAAAGGCGTAAAGCCCGTTTAGCGGCGGTGTGCTGGACTAAAACCGTAGGAGATAAAGGAAGCACGATCTTCATAGGAGTGTGCCGACGTTAGGCGCAAAGCCTTTTAGTCGACCTTCCTTAAGGCGGGAAGTCGATGTTGACTTTCGCCCAAGGGCATAAGGGCGACTAAGCCTCTGTCTAAAGCCAATCGGCAAGTCTTCTTTATCGTGTCGTGTGGTGAGGGAAGCACACTAACACTTTAGCGCTGGAGCCGGACGTGGCTATTCCCACAACGAAACCTATTCCACAGCTATACAATTTTCTAAGAAATAAAAAAGACTGTCATCTGAATGGAGACAGTCTTTTGGCCATTATTATGGGCATATACCAGCATCGGTAAGGGTACATACAATCGTCATAATTGAAAAAAATCCAAAGCTTAATGCGGCTACCGCTGAGAAAGCTAATGCAAAATAGTTTTTAAATTTAACTTGTCTTAGAACGGATACGACACATAGTAAAGCAACGATTAGTAGAATGATTGCTAAAATCATTTTGGTTACATCCTCCTTATGTACATGTTAAAATGAAAAAAGGTTGCTCATATGTATATAATATTACTTCTTAACTATAATTCATTTTATAGTATCCCCAGTAATTTGTCGAGTTATATTCCTTTTTAGAAATCGAACAATTTATTAACAAAATCGTATGGAGGTATAAAATGATAATTGAAACATTTTCTTTAGGGCCTTTAGGAACAAATTGCTACATTATAAGTAAAGAACATAACTGTTTAATCGTCGATCCGGGGGGTGATCCTGAGATTATTGAACAATATATAAAGGATCATGATCTTAAGCCACAAGCAATTTTACTTACTCATGCACATTTTGATCATATTGGTGCTGTAGATGAAATAAGAAAAAAATATGAAATTGACGTTTACTTACACGAGAACGAACAACATTGGCTAGAAGATGCAACCTTAAATCGTTCGGCATTATTTTTAGATGGGGGATTCACCACAACGAAACCAGAAAAAATATTAACACCTGGAAAACTAACGATTGGTTCTTTTACTTGTGATGTTGTACACACACCGGGACATTCTCCAGGGAGTGTGTCATTTATATTCAATGATCAAAAATTTATAGTTAGTGGTGATGTTTTATTTAACCGTGGTATCGGGCGAACCGATTTGCCTGAAGGTAGTATCGATCAGCTTGCAAACAGCATTGTTACACACTTATATACACTCCCAGATGATATGATTGTTTATCCTGGTCATGGCCCATCAACGGTAATTGGAGACGAAAAAAGAAATAACCCATTCACATTACAATTTTACCGGGAATAACCTCCCGTAATTATTTTTTCATCAGCAATTTAATGGTAAAGGGGAAAAGACCGAACCATTTGTTTCCAACAACATAAGACGTCTTTTCTCTTTTGTTTTTCTTTCTTTCATCTTTTGTTTGATTCATATACGTAACGAGTTGTTCCGTCATAAATTTCACATAATCATTATGAGACAATTGAAATCATTCCTTTTAATAGTTTGACTATATTGTTTGAGTATTTAAATATATTTATACATCATTTTAGCACAAAAAGGTTTGAAATTTTCTTACTATTGGTGTAGAATAATGGAGAATAAAGAAAATAGGGTTGTAACAAGGAGGATATATATTGTCAAATCCTGCAGCAACCTTTGTAACACAACTTTTAGAACAAGCTTGTTCTAACGACGCCTCAGATATTCATTTTTATCCACTTCCAAATAAAGATAAAATTCACATCTATTTCCGTGTTTTAGGTAAACGCCAGCAAATAAAATCAATCAATTATTCCGTATATCAAAAGATTCTGACGTATTTCAAATTTACTTCAGGTATGGATATCGGTGAAAATCGTTTACCTCAAAATGGAACGCTTGCTTTTCAAAACAAAAATAAACAAAACTTTTCCTTACGACTTTCGACACTCCCACTTATAAATACAGAGAGTATGACAATCCGAATATTACCACAAGAAAAAGAATTACTTTTAGAACAGCTTTTTCTCTTTCCCTCACAAAGTAGGAGAATGAAAAGTTGGCTTTCTCATCCTTCAGGGATCATTTTGTTTACTGGTCCAACCGGTTGTGGAAAAACGACAACGATGTATGCATTATTGGAGTCAGTGTTAAAAGACCATTCATTCCAAGCGATTACTTTAGAGGATCCTGTAGAAAAAAAGCTAGATGATGTTTTACAAGTTGAAGTAAATGAAATGGCAGGGGTCTCTTATCAAACTGGACTTAAAGCTGCGTTGCGACATGATCCTGATATATTAATGATCGGGGAAATTAGAGATCAAGAAACAGCTGAATTTGCTTTTCAGGCTTCTTTAACTGGACATTTAGTATTAAGTACTTTACATGCAAAAGATGCTCAAGGAACAATTGAACGGCTTATTGATTTGGGAATCCAACGAACAGATTTAAAGCAAACGTTAATTGCGGTCGCTGCAATTCAATTGTTGCCGATAGAAAAGCAAGGAAAAAGTAATCGCCGTGCTGCAATTGTTGAATTATTAGACGGTAAACTTTTAGGAGAGACAATAAAAGGGAATCGACAAACACAGATGAATAACTTTCATACATTTAATTATTTAAAGGAGAAGGCTTATTTGTATGGATTCATATCGAAAGAAGTTTATGACGGGAACAATTATTAAGCGTAAGTTAAAGGAACAGACACAACTTCATTTTTTAAAACGCCTCCATCGCCTCTTAAAAAATGGTTATTCACTTCTAGATGCATTAGAAGTAATGCAATGGGATAAAGAAATTAGTAATTTATCGGAAATGTTAGCTGAAAAGATAAAAAAAGGGCTACCATTGGATGAGGCGATGGAAAAACTTGATTTCCATAAAATAATTGTCAGCTATTTATACTTTGTCAGGGTGAATGGTAACTTAATATCCAGCCTCGAAAAATGCATCCATTTGTTCGAACATCGGATAACATATATACAAAATTTTTCACAGGTTATTCGATATCCAATAATTCTCAGTACTTTTTTTATAGTTCTGCTTTTTTTCCTAAAACATTCCGTATTACCTTCCTTTTTAGAACTGTTTAAGTCAAATGCCTCTTCATCAAAGACAGTTCATTATTCCATCATCTTAATTGATTTTGTTAGTTCCATATTCATCATCTTCGTTCTGCTCTTATTAGTATGCAGTATCATTTGGTATTTCTATAAAGGAAAAGTTCCCATTGAACAGCAAATTAATTTTTATAAACGGATTCCAGTAGTGAATTCATTTTTGAAAATGCAAACATCTTATTATTTCTCAGCCCATTTAGCGATGTTTCTTCAAGCGGGTTTTCCAATTAAGGATACGTTAAAAAATTTGAGTAAACAAGAACGAATCCCAATTATAGCTTTCTATGCGTCACTATTGACAGAACAGTTAACGAACGGGTCATACATCGATTCTTTGCTTAAAGAATTACCATTTATTGATTATCAACTAGCTAATCTTTTCAATAAGCATACAAATGCAACATCTTTGGCAACTGATCTTACAATTTATGCAGAATTTTCGGCTGAAGACATGGAGCGGAAAATTATGCGGATTATTATATTAATACAACCTATTTTCTTTGTTCTATTAGCTTGTTTTATTATCTTAGTTTACGTAACCATTATGTGGCCTATGTTTCAATTAATTCAAACAGTATAGGAGAGAAGAAAAGTACATGACAAAAAATGAAAAAGGTTTTACATTAATCGAAATGTTGATCGTGCTCACAATTATTACAGTGTTAATCATACTCATTGTTCCAAATTTGACGGATAGAAGTGAAGCGGTTCATGAAGAAGGCTGTGAGGCTCTTAAGGAAACCGTACAAGCTCAAGTAAGTGCATATCAGTTAGAAAATGGGAAATTACCATCAAGTTTATCAACACTAGAGAGAAGCGGTTTTATTACTGAAGATCAACAAAAATGTAAAAATGGTAAAAGCCTCACATTATCGGGTGGCAAAGTTCAAATAGCAAAATGAAACAAGTGAATGGATTTACAATGGTCGAAATGCTATTTGCTTTGATGATTTTATCAATACTTACTTTACTGGTAGTTCCAAGTATTATTAAAACTGTTGAAAGGCAGGAGACGAAACATTTTTTTGCTGTATTAGAGTCGGACATTTTATATATTCAAAATCAGGCATTAGGAACAAGGGATAATGTTCGAATCGTTTTCGATGAGGAATTTTATGTTGTAATAAGTGAATGGAAGACAGAGGAAATAAAACGACATTATCCAGAACATTTAAAATATACTAATAAAATTAATAATCTGGTTGCATTCAATAATAATGGAACAATTATTAATCCAACAACGTTTAAATTTAAAGATAAGAAAATTACTTATCAACTTGTATTTCCTTTAGGTAAAGGCAGGCATTATATTGAAGAACAATAAGGGTTTTACTTTAATAGAAGTATTGGTCGCTATGAGCATTATTTTAATGCTTGTAGCGACGATAATTCCCATTAAAACTTTAGTTCAAATTGAAAAGAAAATACTATTTGATCGCAGAGTTATCTTATTAGCTTTACATGATGAATTACAAGCCACAATTTGGGAAGATGAAAGGACTCAAAATAAACAATTAATTATTAATCATCAAACTGTCGAAATCATCTATACAGTTAATAATCAATTAATAAAGGGATGTGCGTCATGGGAAAATGAAAAGCAGAAAAAAGAAACGGTATGTCTTTACGGATATCAGGAAAAGTGAAAGTGGAGCCACTTTTTTATCGATTTTAATAACGTTCGTTATTATTATGATCACATTGCCACTACTAGTTTATTTACTTACTTATGGACAACCAGTTAAACATCATGATGAATTGTCCGTAAACCAATTTTTTGTTTTTTTGAGAAACGATGTTTTAACTTCGGAACAGGTTTACACCGACGATGACAATAAAATGTATTTTCTCTTGCCTACAAATGAAGTTGCTCATATTGAACAATACCAAAATGTTATTAGGCGGCAAGTAAATGGCAGAGGACATGAAATATATATTCGAGATATTGATTCTTTTACTTTACAACCAATTTCATTCGGAACACAAGTAACTATTGTGACGAAGGAAGGTAGGGAATATGAGAAAAAAATCGCTCATTATGAGTGAATCTGGTTTTTATTTACCACTTACTATGATGGTAAGCATGATTGTTTTATCAGCTGTCATTACGTCAGTATTAATATATAAAAATGAAATGGAAGTATCTCATACGCTTAAAGAACAAATAGAAGTTGAAACCCTTATTCAAATGGCAAGAGCAAAGTTTAAAGAAGAAGAAGTGTATAAGAATAAAAACAGCGGGCAAATTACGTATGAGTTTCCAAATGGAACTGCTGTAATCCAATATGATAAGATTGATACACATCAATACTCTTTACAATTTGATGTTACAACAAAGGAACAGTTTTACTTTACAATTCAGAGCAACCTAACTTTGCTGCTAGAATAATTTTGTCAAAATTAAAGTAAATTATTACATTTTGAGTAATTCAACATACGTTTAATTTACTTTATTTGCATCGTAGTTTATAATGAATTTGTATTAGGTTACATAAAAGGAGGGGAAAAAGCATGGATCGTATGTTTCGTGTGCTTGCCTTTTGGACAGGTATATTTACTATTATGTTTTATGTTGGTGAAATGTATAATACTTCTGTTTTATTCCTAGTTCAAACGGCTTTTTTCCTAACGCTTAGTTATCTGAAGCTATCAGAACGAATGTATATGTATTTGTTCGGTGCGTATTTAACAGTGTTTATGATTGGGTTTACATGGTATACAGAATTTATTCTCGTACCTGGATTCGGTCACTAAACGAAAATCCTCTACAGGGCTAATGCCCAAAGTAGAGGATTTTTCATTTTTTTATCCTATTTGCAAAGCTATCTCTTAAATAAATGATACCACCGTTAACAATTTCATAAGTGATTTTTGGTTCCAATCTTGCAGTGATATCTTCTAGTTCTTTTTCCATTTCGTCTTTATTTTCTTCATCCCTTTCATAAAAGTGGTGGATCATTGCTATTTCTTCTTCTAGCAGTTTTAATGATTCAACTGCCCAGTCATGTTTTTGTTTCATCACATAATCATGGATGTACTTTTCTATCCGTAAAAATCCACTATTCACTTTAATCAATGGTGAAATTGTATAACAGTGATCGGAAATTGTAGGTGCAAGTTCAACATTTTCGAGTTGTTCCATCATGTCAAGTATGAAAGTACCATTAATCAAATTTAATCCGATTGAAAAAAGCTCTTCCTTTTTTTGTTTTCCTTCATACATAATACAATAATTAAGCAGGAGCCAAGGATGGAGCATCGTATTGTTACGTACATTTACTTCTTCAAATAGATGAATAAACTTAGCTGTTTTCCGTAAATAATGATATATTTGCTCTAGCCTTGGACTTCCAAAGTGGATCCATTCTCCTTCTTTTTCCATTTTATTAGGATCTAAAATAAATGTCAGTTTTTTAGGCTGACCAACGTTTCCGGTAGCCTCCATATACTGCCAATAGAAGGGGCGATTCATCAATGCCTTATCCATTTCAATTGTTAGTTGAACAGCTATTTTACCTTGCTCTATTTGGTTTACTTCACAGTGATTAGCAGTAAAGAAGTTTATTAAAAATTTTTCTATATCTACTTGTTTATCCATAGTTTTCCTCATCCCGTTTATCATCACCCAAATCATGTATGACCGAAACGAAATTATCCAACTTAATCTTCATTTCACCAACGGAAGTTGACTGATCCATAATCTGCATGAATTCACTTTCCATACTATCAATTTGTAATGTTGCTAATATCTTGTCTAATTTTCCTATGACACGTTCAAATACATCAATTTTTTCGTACAACAATTTCATAATATGTTCTTCAATTGTGTTTTCAATGGCAAAATTATAAATATGAATATCATGATCTTGTCCATAACGGTGAATTCGTCCTATTCGCTGTTCTAACCGCATTGGATTCCAAGGCAGATCATAATTAATGATATATTTACAGAACTGAAGGTTTATTCCTTCCCCACCAGCTTCTGTTGCTAGGAAAACTTGGGCGTTATTTTTGAATAATTGCCTTATCCAATCTTTTCTTCCGCGTTTTAATCCGCCCCTAAAAGCAACGGATGTAATATTATGCTGTTGTAGATACCATTGTAAATAATATTGAGAAGCACGATATTCAGTAAATACAATAACCTTTTCATCGCCAATTTCTTGAATTAATTCTACTAATTTTTTTGCTTTCGTATGGTGAGGAAGCATAGCAATTTCATTCATAATTTCTTCACTCGCCGCTTTAATTTGTTCATTTTTACTATTTTGTAAAGACAAATAACAAGCCTCTCTAGAGGAACATAATTCACGTAAAAACGTAATTTTGGATAGACTTGTAAATGAATCGAACAATTCATGCAGTTGATCGTAAACTCTTTGTTCCTCTTTTGAAAATGTTAACCAGACAGAATGAACATTTCTTTCAACATCTTTTAACAACGTGTCTTTTCTAAGGTTTCGAACCATCACTTTTTGAATAAGTTTATTTAAATAAGTATCTTCTAGATTGTCGACAGTTTTCTTACCAAATCGTTCAATAAAAGCTTCATAACTGCCTAAATAACCAGGCTTTAATATTGAAACTAAATTAAACACTTCAATAATTTTATTTTGAACAGGTGTTGCTGTTAATAGTAGACAGTATTTTTTCTTTAATGATCTTGCGAAAGTGTAGTTTAATGTTTTATGGTTTTTTAATTTATGTGCTTCGTCAATAATGACCATATCAAAATTTAACTTCAATATATTCTCACGGTGTGGATCACGTTTTGCCATATCTATAGAAGTGACAAAAATTGGATGGTCATCCCAATGATAATTCTTTCGATAACTGGCCGCTGGGATATAAAATTTTTCATGTAATTCAGTGACCCACTGATTCACTAAAGACGCAGGGACTAATAATAAAGCATTTTTTACTAATCCTCTAATCATATATTCTTTTAAGATTAATCCCGCTTCGATCGTTTTACCAAGACCAACCTCATCTGCTAAAATGGCTCGACCATTCATCTCCTGGATAACTGTTTTTGCAGTATCCACTTGGTGGTCTAAGAAATTAACATGCGGCAGATAGGAAAGAACTTTCAATTCATTAAAATCTTTCGCTATCGTAGCTTTCTTCATTTGGTAATTAAGTTTAAAAAGCTCCCAATCTGTTAAATTTTTATTTTTTTCTATTGCTTTATTCATTTGATCTAGAAATACTTCATCTTTATTAATAATGATATTTGCCATACGAATCCCCTTTTTTTGGCAGATAAGTTTACGTATAAAACTTTCCTACTGCTCACTGGCTAAAAGCTAGGGCGTCCTGGGACTGTAGCTACGCTTTCGTCCCACCCGTAAAGCATTTGTCTCAGGCGCCAGTACTAGCACGTCAATCACTCGTAAGTGTAACTTTAGTTCTCGCTAAGGCTTGTCGATAAGCTAAGTTTTCTAAAAAATCAGGTTTATGTAAAATATGATGCTAAAAAAATAAATAAAGGGTAATACATATAGTATGAACAAGTTTGTCCGATTTATAAGCTTCTTATTTTAATAAAATCTTCAATAATAGTAAGGAATATTTCATAGATATGCTAATAAGGTCAAAAATTTTATAATCCTCAAAAGGAGGGATTTTAATGGAGCAGTTAAAACGTACTCCTTTGTATAGAGAATATAAGGAGAATGCTAAGCTGATTAACTTTTTCGGATGGGAACTACCTGTTCAATTTACTGGAGTTATTCACGAACATGAGGTAACACGCACGAAAGCAAGTTTATTTGATGTTTCACATATGGGGCAAATAGTTATTAAAGGGGCAGAAAGTAAGAATTTCCTTCAATATATGGTCACGAATGATGTAGCAAAATTAGTACCAAATAAAATACAATATACAGTCATGTGTAATGAAAAAGGGGGTACCATTGATGACTTTTTAGTTTATATGATGGCTGACGATGAATATCTACTTGTCGTTAATGCTAGTAATATCGAAAAAGATGTCACTTGGTTACAAAAGCACGCAGTACATTATAATGATGTCTCTATCATTGATAAGTCAGATACTTACGCATTACTAGCTTTACAAGGTCCATTTGCTGAGAAAATTTTACAGAAGCTGACAGATGAGTCACTTAATGCATTGAAATTTTTTTCTTTTTCCGCTAATACACAATTAAAAGAACTTCCGGAGCACGTGATTATCTCTCGTACCGGATATACAGGAGAAGATGGTTTTGAAATTTATGTAAAAAAACAAGTAAGTCGTAAGCTTTGGAATCTATTATTAGAAGCAGGGAAGGAATTTGGTCTGGAACCAGCTGGACTTGGGGCAAGAGATACACTTCGTTTTGAAGCTGGTTTACCGTTATACGGACAAGAATTATCTGAATCGATTACACCTATAGAGGCTGGACTCGCTTTTGCTGTCAAATTGAATAAAAATAGTGATTTTATAGGAAAACAAGTTTTAGAAAAGCAGATGGAGAGTGGAGTTAATAAACAAATTGTCGGTATAGAAATGATTGAAAAAGGTATTCCAAGAACAGGCTATTCTGTTTTTAATGAAAGGGAGAAAGAGATAGGGACTATCACTTCCGGTACGTTTTCGCCAACATTAAAGAAAAACTTAGGGTTAGCTCTTATTGATGTGAAAGAAAGTAGCATAGGTAATACAGTATGGGTGCAAATTCGTAAACGAAAAGTGAAAGCGATGATTGTGAAAATACCATTTTACAAACGTGATCGAAGGAGGAAGAAATAGATGGGGTTTAGGTATTTGCCGATGACAGAGGAAGATAAACAAGCAATGCTCAAGACGATTGGGGTATCTTCAACAGATGTTTTCTTTGCTGATATACCGAAGGAGGTTCGGTTCAAAGGAGAGTATCAGTTACAAGAAGCTTTAAGTGAGTATGAACTAAAAAAGGAAATGACCCGATTAGCCAATAAAAACATAAGCTTAAATGAATATAGTTCATTTTTAGGTGCTGGAGTGTATCAACATTTTATTCCGTCGGTAGTTAATCATATTATTTCACGTTCTGAATTTTATACAGCTTACACACCTTATCAACCGGAAATTTCTCAAGGAGAACTGCAAGCAATCTTTGAATTTCAAACGATGATAGCTGAACTTACGGGTATGGAGGTCGCTAATTCATCTTTATATGATGGAGGAACGGCGCTTGGGGAAGCAGTCAATTTAAGTTATGGGCATACCAAGCGGACAAAAGTGCTTGTTTCAAAGACAGTGCATCCAGAATATATCGAGGTTATTCATACGTACGGAAAAGGATTTAATCTAGAAATAATAGAAATCGATCATAAGGATGGAATGACGGATGTAGATCAGTTAGAGCAATTATTGGATGATAATACAGCTAGTGTCATTATTCAATACCCTAACTTTTTCGGGTTAATTGAACCTTTACAGCAAATAAATGAACGGATTAAAAAGAATGAGGGCACTTTGTTTATTACATCAAGTAATCCGCTTGCATTAGGTTATTTAGCTCCCCCTGGTGAATTTGACGCAGATATAGTAGTAGGAGATACACAGGTATTTGGTATACCTTCCCAATTCGGAGGTCCACACTGTGGTTATTTTGCTACTAAAAAGAAATATATGAGAAAAATACCCGGACGTCTAGTCGGCCAAACGACAGATGAAAATGGCATCCGTGGATTTGTATTAACATTGCAAGCAAGAGAACAACATATTCGACGTGATAAAGCCACTTCCAATATTTGTTCTAATCAAGCATTGTATGCATTAGCAAGTTCAGTAGCAATGAGTGCCCTAGGCAAACAAGGTGTCCCAGAAGTGGCGTATAGAAATATGCAAAAAGCACGCTATTTAAAACAAGAAATCGAAAAAAGATCTATTCCTATTCCATTTAAAGGGCCTTTTTTCAATGAATTTGTCATTAATGTAAAAAAGCCTATTAAAGATGTAAATAATACATTACTAGAAAAACAAATCATTGGTGGATATGACTTAGGTTTACTTTCTCCTGAATTAAAAGGACATATGTTAATTTCCGCAACGGAGATAAAAACGAAAGATGAGCTAGATCATTTTGTAAAAGAATTGGGGGATATCTATGAACAGTAAAACATTTCCACTTATTTTTGAACGTTCAAATCCAGGGAGAAAAAGCTATAGTCTTCCGTCAATAGATACGGAACAGGAAGTAAACGATATTGATCCTATTTATATTCGAAAGAAACCTGCTAGACTTCCCGAAGTTAGTGAGCTAGATCTGATTCGGCATTACACGGCATTATCAAAACGAAATTTCGGTATTGATTCAGGGTTTTATCCATTGGGATCTTGTACGATGAAATATAATCCGAAAATTAATGAAGATGTCGCACGTCTTGACGGATTTGCTAACATCCATCCCAACCAGCCTGTAAAAACTGTACAAGGAGCACTTGAAGTAATGTTTTATCTCCAAAAATCGTTAGAAGAAATAACCGGTATGCACGAAGTTTCTTTACAGCCAGCCGCGGGGGCTCACGGAGAATGGACTGCATTAATGATGATTCGTGCGTTTCACGAAGAAAACGGGGATTTAAACCGTACAAAAGTACTAATACCCGATTCAGCTCATGGAACCAACCCAGCATCTGCAATCGTTGCTGGTTTTGAATCTGTTACGGTAAAATCGAATGAAAATGGTTTGGTTGATCTTGACGATTTAAAACGTGTTGTTGATGAAAATACTGCTGCGCTAATGTTGACAAATCCAAATACATTAGGTTTATTTGAAACGGAAATAATTGAAATAGCAAATATTGTCCACGATGTCGGTGGAAAATTATATTATGACGGAGCAAACTTAAATGCGATAATGGGGTATGTTCGCCCTGGAGACATGGGGTTTGATGCCGTTCATTTAAATTTGCATAAAACATTCACTGGTCCACATGGCGGTGGGGGACCTGGGTCAGGCCCAATTGGAGTAACAAAAGAATTGGCGCCATTTCTACCGAAGCCTACCATAGTAAAACGAAATGGGGCGTACGATTTTGATTATAATCGGCCAAGAGCCATTGGACGGGTAAAACCTTATTACGGGAATTTTGGAATTAATTTAAGAGCTTATACGTATATTCGATCAATGGGGGCTGAGGGACTAAAAAAAGTCAGTGAATATGCTGTATTAAATGCTAATTATTTGATGCGTAGGTTAGAAGAGGAATTTGAACTTCCATATCCTGTACATTGTAAACATGAATTCGTTTTATCTGGCCGTAAGCAAAAGCAATTAGGTGTTCGAACATTAGACATGGCAAAACGAATACTTGATTATGGGTTCCATCCGCCGACAATTTATTTTCCGCTTAACGTAGAGGAGGCACTTATGATGGAACCTACCGAAACAGAATCAAAAGATACATTGGATGAATTTATTGAAATCATGTTAGAAATAGCAAAAGATGTGAGAGAGAATCCAGAAATTGTTCAAGATGCTCCTCATCGTACAGTAGTAAAACGAATGGATGAAACAACAGCGGCGAGGAAGCCAGTGCTAAAATATGATGGATTTAATGAATGATCTGCCGCACTAGGCACAACTAAAACTTACCACAAAAGATAACAGGAAAGTATTCTGAATGTAACTGTTTTAATATGTAGTTGAAGGATACTGTGAAGTAATAAAAATTTGTAAACCTAGTTGGTAAACCGTTGATTTCCGCCTCCGGGCAGTACACTTTCCGCGGGCACGGCTTCAGCCCTCCTCGCGGAAGAACACCGCTGCGGGGTCTTCAGACACGTGCTTTTCCCGCAGGAGTCGACTGCCCTCCGGCTCCAATCAACTATTGTGATAGTAGTTAAAAAATTGTGCAGAGTTGCTTACCAAACACACTTAGCGGAGGAAATACACGGAGACTCCTACGGGAGGACAGGCCTAGGTGAGACAACGCAGTGCGTAGCACAAGGAAGGCTCAACAGCCGCCCGTGGAAAGCGCAGTGTATTTCCGTAGCGGTATTTACGTCGTAACTTCGGTTAGATATTTACAAAGCGCGAATCAACCTAAGTTACTGCGCAGTTTATGGATTTTATCAAGTAACACTTAATGAATTTCGATGTACGAGTGGTTTACAGTCCTAAACCTTTAGGTAACAATCTTATTACATTAAAAAATCCTTATACCAGTAAGAAGGCATAAGGGTTTGGACATACGTATTCCTATGTTCCGTTTCCTTGTTAGCCTCTCTGGACTATATTAAAGGATCTCTTATTTAACTATATTTATTATTTCAAACCTGACCTCCAAAGTCAAGACATATTTTCTAATCTTTGTAACAGATTATTGAAATCTTCCGGTTGTTCGACAGTAAATGTTTTCTTTTCACCTGTTTTTGGATGGATAAAACCTAGCTCTTTTGCGTAAAGTGCTTGGCCTTTTATTAGAGAAGATTTTTTACGGCAGTATACCTCATCCCCGACAATAGGATGATTCATATATTT
>NZ_JBPPZG010000005.1:0-41656 GCF_051918545.1 Pseudogracilibacillus amylolyticus (SeqCode)
CCTATCCGCCACAAGAACACTACCATGGACACAAACAAGGTCAAGGGTGGTGGACCTGGAAGGACATGACCTTCTTGTAAATATCATGATGACGTGTTTCGTTTAAGGTGACTCTGTCATGTCAGAAGTTAAACTATGAAATTTCTACATTTAACTTGTCCGTTTTCTTGACATAAGACCAGTCTCCATTTCGAACAGCTATACAAGAAATCAAAAAGGATATTCAATTTAAAAAAGACGTACAGAATAAGATCGTAAAAGCAAAACTATCATCTTTTATAACTATGAGTGGTATGTTTATATTGATAATGTCCATTATGTACCTTGTGATTTTATATGTGATTATTGTTTCCTTTTTGGATCCGAAGTCTCTTATCATATTACCTGTTGAAATTTTGGTTACATGGGCATTTAAAGCAATGTATACAAACATATTCCCAAAAACAAAGAAAAACTATTTGAAGTTTATGCATTTGTATGATAAATATGAAGCAAAAACAAAACATATTTAATGCTACTATTAATGTTAACTCAACACACCACCGCAGGAATGCTGTGTCCTCAGTAATTATCTAAAAGAGTATACATCTCATCCCATCTGCATTAAAGGTGGGATTTATTAATAATTTCGAAAACCTCTTGCTATGCTAGGGGAATTAAAGTAGGGGAAATATAAGGGTTCCTCCCTATTTTTAAAAGATAAGAAAGCATTCCCGTAATGAAGCAATTTGAGGTCTGAACAAAAATGAGCCCTCTTGGTATAGTACAGAGTCCAAGCAAAAGGAAGATATTGTAGCTGAATACACTTGAACGGCGATCGTGTTTGTATCCTCTCACTTCCCGAATTTTGACGGTTATTAGTTTAGAAAGTATGATGGCACGGATTTTAAACCTTTCACCTTGAAAAACCAACTGAAAGCATTTACAATATAAATATACAAAATATCGTATTTTGTTTTATGAAAGTGAATAATATATTAGCATAAACCAAGGAGGATGTTACATGAAGCTACAAGATATTATCCAAGATAAAAATCGCCTTTATATCAAAGAAGAAATACCAGAGGTTTGTACCAATAAATAAATTTGCTGAAATGATTAGTTATACAAAAGAGTTACAGGAAAAGCATGGGTTAAGGGTGCTAAACTTTGGACATGCCGGTGATGGTAATATCCATACGGTATTAATGAAAGAGGATCTAGATGAAGCTACATGGCTAGCAAAAAGGAAAGATTTATTAGATGATCTTTACCAAAAAGTAGACGAATTAGGCGGATTGCCTTCTGCAGAACATGGAATAGGTGTCGTCAAGAAGGGTTACCTTGAGAAAATGACAAGTTCAGTCGAAATAGACTTAATGCGAAAAATAAAACATGCCATTGACCCGGAAAACCGATTTAACCCGGAAAAATTATTTTAGATTCATTGGAGCGCATCAAACCATTGATTTCTCCTATGTAAACGCTTATAATATACAAAAAATAGTATATTGATTTGAGGTATGAGCGATTATGTGGGAAAAATTATATTCAAAAAATGGATTGACAGCTAAAAACATTGCAAAGGAATTATTAGAATTGGAGATTGGGGATAAGATTCCTCGTGTAGCGGATTATAGTAAAAAATTATCTATTGGCAGAGGAACTGTGCAAATTGCCCTTGGATTACTAGAAGAGTTAAAAGCTATAAGGGTAGAAGCTCGGGGACATCTTGGAACGTTCCTGGTCGATAAGGATATTGAGTTATTACAAGAAATTGCTGGTATTTCACCATTAATTGGTTCCATGCCACTTCCATACTCGAGAAAGTACGAGGGATTGGCAACTGGAATGGTAGAAGCATTTGAACTAGCTGGTAAGACGATTAACCTATCTTTCATGCGTGGCGGGTTAAATCGGATTGAAGCCGTCCGCACCAAACGAAGCGATTTTGCCATTGTATCGAAAATGACAGCGAAAAGCAGTTTAATAAAATACCCCAATTTAATGGTTATGAAAAGATTGGGCACAAATAGTTATGTATCTGCTCACAAAATTTTTCTGGCAGATGCACAGGACCCCTACATTCGAAGTGGGATGAAAATTGGTGTTGATATGGATTCCCCGGACCAAAAGGAATTAACTTTTAGTGAGTTTCAAGGAATGGACGTAGAGTATGTCTATATTAATTATATGCAGTTATTTGATATGCTCGATGCAAAAAAAATAGATGCTGCGGTTTGGAGCATGGATGATAAACGCATTATACAAACCTTTCATTCTATTGACTTTCAGTCTTCAGCAGCTAAACAGATCTCTGAAGATACTTCAGAAGCTGTCATTGTAATTGATGTTGATCGTAAGGAAGAATTGGAGGATAAATGGGGATCTGTTGCAATAGGTGATATTCTTTTAATTCAAGAGCGTGTTGAAGCTGGTGAAAAAATACCAAGGTATTAATCCGTACTGAAAGAAAAAGTTGTTAAGTTAGTGACTGCTTTCATGTTAAAGGAGCTTCTTGTACGAAATTAAAACAGAAGAGAGAGTGGAATTTCATGTTAGTTGATGGAATGACGTATATGCATGAGCATACAACGATTGATCTGTCAGAGGTTAAGAATGATGAAGATTGTCACTTAGATGTTTTCACTGAAACTGTGAAGGAATATAAGAAATTATATTCAAAGGGCGTACGGAATGTTGTTGATGTAACAAACTTTGGAATGGGAAGGAACATCCCGTATGTTCAGAAGGTTGCAGAGGAAAGCAGCATCAACATCGTGTGCGCGACGGGATTTTACCAGGATAAATTTTATCCAATCCAAGTTTTTCGGGAGACAAAAGAAGAACTGGCTGCACGCATGGTACGTGAGATAAATGAAGGTATAAAAGGAACTGATGTGAAGGCGGAAATTATTGGTGAAATTGGCACAAGTCATAATAAGTGGACGGAAACTGAGCGAAAGGTATTTGATGCGGTTGTGCTGGCCCATAAGGAAACGGGTAAGCCAATTACGACGCACACTTCGTTAGGTACACTTGGACATGAGCAGGTTGCATTTTTCAAAGAGAACGGTGTGGATTTAAACCGCGTCATTATCGGGCATGTTGATTTAACCGGAGATGCTGACTATATTATCCATATGATAAAAGAAGGTGCTTATGTGGAGTTCGATACCATTGGTAAGGAAAATTATATGCCAGATCAAGTACGCGCTGATATTTTGAAAAAAATTCAAGACTTAGGCTATATTGACAACGTATTTCTTTCCATGGATATTACAAGGAAATCCCATCTTGAATATCAGGACGGATTAGGCTATTCCTATTTGTTGGATCATTTTATTCCTCTTTTGGAACAAAATGGCCTCACAGATGAATCAATTGATAAATTGCTAGTAAAAAACCCAATCACATTTATGAAGGGGTAAGGTGATGACATGGAAACAGCTCCGCTTAAAGGTATCTCACTGGAAGAAGCACAAGCTAGACAGTTCACCTTAGTAGATATTATCACAAAGTATTTCCGAGGAGATGAAATCTTATCACTTGGAGACTTGGGTGTTGTAAAAGGGCTAAACATACCCCAATATACAAAGAAGGTAGAAGAGGTACTTGCTGAATTTTTCGGTGTGGAACGAGCTAAATTAGTTCGTGGCGCCGGGACGGGTGCATTGCGCTTTGGATTTATGAGCTTTTTAAAACCAAATGACAAACTATTAGTTCATGACGCGCCAATCTATCCAACGAGTAAAACAACATTAGAATTTATGGGAGTCGTTCCGGTATATGCGGACTTCCACAATGTTGAGGTTATTAAACGAATAATGAAGGAAAACCCAGACATTAGAGGTGCACTAATCCAGCATACACGGCAAAAAATAGACGATCACTATGATTTATCGGAGACAATTCGTGTAATTAAATCGGTAAATGACTCCCTACCAATCATTACGGATGATAATTATGCTGCGATGAAAGTCGAATTCATTGGTGCACAGGCTGGTGCAGATTTGTCTACTTTTTCATTGTTCAAGTTATTAGGCCCAGAGGGTATCGGATTAATCCTGGGAAGAAATGAACTCATTGAGCAGATTGAGAAGTATAATTATTCGGGTGGCAGTCAGGTACAAGGATATGAGGCGTTGGAAGCACTAAGAGGATTGATTTATGCCCCGGTCATGCTGGCTATCCAAGCTAATGTGAATGAACAACTGGTTGAGCGGTTAAATAATGGAGAAGTTGCAGGGGTGAAGAAGGCCTTTTTAGCCAATGCCCAGTCGAAAGTTTTATTAGTAGAATTGACGGAACCAATTGCGGAGAAGGTTTTGAAACATGCCTTAAAACTTGGTGCCGCGCCTAACCCGGTAGGGGCAGAATCCAAGTATGAATTTGTGCCAATGTTTTATCGCGTATCGGGAACATTTCTAGCTGCCGACCCGGGGCTTGAGAAGACAATGATACGAATCAATCCACTGCGTAGTGGTACAGATACGATTATTCGGATTCTTTCTTCGGCTATTGCACAAGTAAATAGATAGGTTTTATATAGGAGGAACATCATGAGTAGAAGAGTAATCATTTTAATTTTGGACAGCTTGGGTGCTGGATATATGGAGGATGCAAAAGATTACCACCCGCAAGATGTAGGTGCAAACACATTCCGCCACATTATCGATACAGTTCCATCCCTACACATTCCAACATTTGAAAGGCTTGGAATTAATAAGATTATTCATCATGCAACATTACAAACGAGTGATCATGCAACATTACAAACGAGTGAGAACCCGCTTGCTAGCTATGGCTGTTTAAATTTAATGCATCACGGTGCAGATAGCTTTGAGGGCCATAATGAAATCATGGGAAATAAACCAAAGAAAACCTACTTGGCACCATTTATTGATAATATGAAAGAAGTGAAGGCAGCCCTGGAAGAAGCAGGCTATAAGGTTAAGATACCTGATGAGAACTTGCCTTATCTATTGGTAAATAATCTTGTTATCGTTGCAGATAACATCGAAACAGATTATGGTCAAATTTATAATGTAAGTGCCCCGCTGGATTATATTACATTTGAAGAGGTTCTAAAAATCGGTCAAGTTGTACGGGCTCATGTAAAAGTAAATCGTGTTATCGCACTTGGTGGTGAAAATGTGACGCCAACGCATTTACAGGCATCAGTAGAAAGAAGAGAAGATGGTTTGGTTGGAGTTAACTCACCTAAATCAAACGTATACAAGCAAGGTTACCAGGTACGTCATCTTGGCTTCGGCATTACACCGGATTGTCAGTTACCTACCATTGCTAAAAATGCAGGACTTGAGGTGTCACTTGTTGGAAAAATGCAGGACGTCATTTTTTGTGAAGAAGCTAGAAAATTCCCTGGTGTTGATACTGAAAAAGTAATGAAAGACATCATTAGTGAAATGGATCATGTACAACATGGCGTTATTGCTGCGACAGTACAAGAAACAGATTTAGCAGGACACGCGCAAGATGCAAAGCGTTATGCCAATCGAATTGAACTAGTCGACCATTATCTGCCGTCCATATTAGAAAAAATGACTGACGAGGATCTTCTCATCATGAGTGCTGATCATGGAAATGATCCAACCATTGGACACAATCAGCATACAAGGGAAAAAACCTATTTGCTTGCTTATCAAAAAAATATTACATCGATTAATTTAGGAGAAAGGAAGACACTTTCAGATATCGCTGCTACAGGGGCGGACTTTTTGGAACTTAATAAACCCGAAAATGGTACTTCATTTCTTCCTTTAATACAGAGAAAATAGAAAGGAGAAAGAGAATGTTTTTAGACGCTACATTAAAACATAACAGAAACTTAATTGATGTCTCCATTCAGCTCCATCAAAAAGGGCTCATTTCTCCTGACACTTATGTAATTGACTTGGATATGGTTCAAAAAAATGCCCAGGCTTTGGCAAGAGAAGCCAAAAAACAGGATATTGAACTATTTTTTATGACGAAGCAGATTGGTCGCAATGCGTTAGTTGCCAGGACTATTGTGGAAGCTGGAATTGAAAAAGCAGTTGCTGTTGACCCTTGGGAAGCATTAACACTTCATAAGCATGGCATTAAAATCGGGCATGTTGGTCATCTTGTGCAGATACCAAAGCATATGATTCGAAAACTATTAGATTTGGAACCAGAATATGTAACTGTATTTAGCTATGAGAACGCACAAAATATAAGTGATGTTGCCATGGATATGGGGAAAAAGCAAAAAATATTTTTAAGAATAGCAGAGAACGAGGATTATATCTATGATGGGCAAAAAGGTGGCTTCACATTAAAAAAATTAGATCAGGAAATTGATTATTTCATGCAGCTTTGTGGAGTTGAAATTGCCGGACTAACTAGCTTTCCCTGTGTATTAATTGGAGATGGGCAAGCAAACATAACTCCAAATGTAACCTCTATGCAGAAAGCCAGAAAGTTGTTAGAGAATAAAGGATATCAAAACCTGGAGATGAACATGCCTAGTGCAACTTCAACTACGACAATGAAGCTGTTAAGGGAAAATGGCGCAACGCAAGGTGAACCGGGGCATGCATTAACAGGTACAACACCTTTACACGCATCTGGGGATTATCCTGAGAAACCAGCGATGGTCTACGTTTCAGAAGTAGCCCACCTTTATGAAAATAAGGCATATGTTTTTGGCGGTGGATTTTATCCAAGATCCCGGATGGAAGGTGCACTAGTCGCTTCCGATAAAGGCGATCTCAAAAGGGTTCCAGTGATTAAAAATGATCCGACAAACATCGATTATTATGGGACATTGGATACTGATGAGGTAACTGTTGGTGATACGGTCATATATGCGTTCCGTACACAAATTTTCGTGACCAATGCCCATTTAGCGGTTATTCGTAATTTAGATAAAGATCCAGAACTTTTGGGTATATACGATTCCACCGGCAAATTGATTCGATAATACTTTTCATACGACTCTAATGTTTCATGAATTCATTGTAAAAGGCATTGTGGAACAAAGAAAATTATTAAAAGTGAATGAAAGATTTAAATTATGATATTGAAAAAATATATGAAACCGTTATAATTACAATATACGATATTTTGTATAAAGCGATATTGATAGGAATTGGAGATGAGTCCACCTATGTCAATCATGGATGAGAAAATAAAGCTAGCGTCTAGGGAGCTGGGTAAATCGGTCATAGGAGTGAATCCGAAGCTAAACGATGAAGTAATGGATAAGAATGCCCAAATGTTAAGTTTTGGAATAAAAGATACAAATCAAATTCCGGATGAACTAATTGCTCGCTTAAGAAACCATCCTGATTTCGCTTGGTTAACAATAGATAAGTCTTCAAATAAGGGAAGGGCAATCGATACTGACTTGATCAATCCCCTAACGTATCGAATCATGACAGGTTCAACTAGTGGCGGACCGGTAAACATCTTGAAGGGATTAAATGATTTTGCAATCGGTACGGATGGAGGTGGTTCAGTCCTTGCTCCTGCCATGAGCTGCCAATTACCGTCTATCATCGGTGCTGGAACGGGATTATTTGTTAAAAATAAAAAGGTTTCTACCGATCAAATGGCGTTTACTGGCAGTGTTGGTGTTATTGCAAAACATATATCCGTATTGAAAAAGGTAATGGAGAATTTGTTGGATCAAAAACTTTCTTCTACGCCAAGAAAAATGATTCATGTTGCCATTCCAGAGAAAGGATCAGTGATCACTCCAGATGGGTATGATATGCATGATAGGGTCATGAATCATTTGGCTTTAATTGATTGTAAGCCATACCATTTTGAAGAAGTAGATATGACCGGGATCGGGAACCGTAAGAAAGGAATGGAACTTATAGATACATGTTTTCATAAAGATGAATTTGATTTAATCGTTACCCGTGAAGGGCCTGTTGATGTCTATGGTTATGGGGAAACCATTCCTGAACAGTTTGGAAAGGTAGGACGGGATATTAGTAAAAACCATGGGAAATTCCTTATTAGATCCGCTAATATGAGTAAGGCAACAGCTATTACCATCCCGACCAACACACTTGCAAGCGGATTGGTTGTAGTAGCTAAAGCGGGAACAGAACATTGTGAAATGGCATTTGATTTAGTGAAGCAGCTGGAGGAATCTATCAAACTACCAGAAGTATGGAGAAGGTATTTTGTAGAAAACGAACAGAAGTTTACGGGATTATCGTTTTGAACAAGTCAATGATGGAAGTTGTGAGATTCTAAGATGTTATATACAGCGTTAAACGTGTAACTGGAGGGATATAGGTGAACTTGGAAGAATTTAACCAACGATTACAAATACTACTTGATCAAGAAGTTATCACGAATGAATCCCATGATGTGGCATTAAAAACCTTTGAACGGTTTATCGATTTAACCAATAAAACGGATATAGATCATGCAGAATTGCTGTTTACACATTTACCGTTGGCACTAACAAGATTGGAAACCGGTGATGAGGTTGAGGCACCAACAGCTGCTATTATGCGTGAGGTAGAAGAGTCAGAGCATTTCCAATTAGCGAAGGAGCAAGTTACATCTATTGAGAAATTGTGGGGGAAACCTCTGCCACAAGCTGAAAAAGAGTATTTATATATGCATTATACAACTGTTTTAAATTCTAATTTATGAGGAGGAAATATAATGAAGATTGTTATTGGTGGACAGGTGGAGAAAAAGGAAATTGAAAAACTAATAAAGGGGCTTGATCCTTCTATTGAAACCGTTGTTAATTCTGACTTGGAGGCGGCTATGGCTATCAAAACAGGGCAAGCAGATTATTACGTTGGTGCATGTCATACTGGCGGTGGAGGAGCCTTAGCAATGGCTATTGCGATGATTGGTAGAAATCAATGTGAAACTGTATCCATGCCAGGAAAGAAACCGAAAGAAGAGAATGTGATAGAAGCTGTTAAAGCAGGTAAAAAGGCATTTGGTTTTACGGGTGACCATGTTGATGTAGCAGTTCCAATGATTTTGAATGCAATCAAGAACAACGCCTAAGAAAAGGGGAAACTAAGAGATGGAAACTTTATTTGTAGTACTAATTGGTGCGGTGGCCGCTGTTTTGGCAAATAGAAATATTGCCGTATTTAATGACGGACTTCGACCAATCGTCTCAGAACATATTGAAGGAAGTTTAAAACGCAGGGAGCTAGCCTTAACTGCGTTTGCAATGAGTTTTGGACTGGTTATTGGATTTGGTATTCCATTCACATTATCAGCAAGTATTATTCTCATTCATAGTATATTATTAGGAACAGATATCATCGGATTAGTTGTACCTAAAAATAAATGGGGTACACCTGTTGCTGCGATAATTGGTGGCCTGTATGGTTGGGGCTTAATTGCTGGCCTTGATGGTTTCGTGAAGCTATTTGAACATTTACCTGTTAATTTCCTGGATCCACTTGGAGAGGTTGGAACTCCGGTTGTTGTTACATTTATGGCATTCCCTGCCTTAGCAGTAGCAATGCAGTTTGGTATTAAAAAAGGTATTCTAACGTTTGCGGTTGCAGCAATTGTTAGACAGCTTGCAGTTTTTGTGAATACAGAAGGTTTATTGCATATTGGTGGTAATACGATTTCGTTGAACCAAGAAGGTATGGCTTTAATTGTTGGTATGATCTTCTTATTTGGATTTGCTATGAAGGAAAAAGCAGAGGAAGGATCATCTGTCGACTTGGCGGCTGTTTTCAGTGATAAAGTGAATAAAATTAAGAAAAACGTTATTTTCTTTATGATAGTCGGTGCATTGATTGCAGGTGCCACTAACCTATTATTAATGGCTGGGGACCCAATTTCTCTTAACCTATTAGCTGAGGGTAAACAAACAGATGCAGGTATTACATCAATAGCGAGGGCAATTGGCTTTATTCCGTTAGTTGCAAGTACAGCAATTGCAACTGGTGTGTATAGCCCAGTTGGATTTACGCTCATTTTCGTTGTTGGTTTATTCTCTCCAAATGTTTGGTTAGCAGTAATCATTGGTGCTGTTGTTATCTTTGGTGAAGTTATGTTGCTAAGTGTCATTGCTAAATTCCTGGATAAATACCCTGGGGTTCGTAACTCAGGTGAAAACATCCGTAGTGCAATGACAAAATTACTTGAAGTTGCGTTATTAATTGGAGGAGCAAACGCTTCTAACTTGATTGCTCCTGGATTTGGTTTCTTCATTATCGCGGGTTTCTATCTATTAAATGAAGCTGCCGGCCGACCGTTAGTCCGTATGGCTGTAGGTCCTATTGGTGCAATTGCAGTAGGTATTATTGCGAATATCTTAGTTGCGTTAGGGCTAATGGATATTCCGCAGTAATTATTGTTAAAGATTAAATATATATTGCCATAAAATAAGTAATCCCTTGATAAGTGAAGTGTTAATTTACTTATCAAGGGTTTTTTTATTATTTCATTAGAGAAGGGGGATAAGGGGTTTGCGACATTGCACAGGTGATGCGTTCTCGGATCAAAGAGAACCCTTAAAAGGAAATGAAACCATGGTTAAGGTGAAATAGGATACCCTATTCCATAACAGACAGCGTTATAACTATCCAAAAAAATTGTGCCATATCGCTATTCAATAGGATACTAGCTATGTTGACGTTTATTATGAAATTTACTATACTCTTAAATAATCATTACATATATGACATTATAAAAGAATTGAGGAACTCTTATGCTACAAGGTGGATTTGTCAGTATCCAACAATCACTTCCCCATTTGAAACCTTCGGAACGCAAAGTGGCAGAATACATTTTGCAACACCCAGAGAAAGTCATCAATTGTTCGGTACAGAAATTGGCTTCATTGACAGATGTTAGTGAAGCCACAATCGTTCGATTTTCTCGCACAATGAAATGCAAAGGGTTTCAGGATTTAAAACTGCGCATTGCCTATGACCTTAACAATGAGGCTGATCCACAGGATTCTTATAGAGAGATCGTTGTGGACGGATCGATTCATTCACTTATTCGTTCCGTTTCCCATAATAACATCCAATCAATCAAAGACACCTTATCTGTACTATCCGAAAAAGAAATAGAAAAGGCGATAAAAAATTTACGGATAGCAAGAAAGATTGCCGTATACGGAATCGGGGCATCCGCCGTCATAGCTGAAGACTTTCGCCAGAAATTAGCGAGGATTGGGCGCTGGTGTGAGGCAGGGTTCGGCTTTAATGAACAGGCGACGATCAGTGCCAATCTGACTGATCAAGATGTTGTGTTGGGTGTATCCAACTCAGGACAAACCGAAGATATCATCCGTTCCTTATCCCTGGCCAAAGAAAACGGTGCTAGCGTGATTTCACTGACAAAATTCGGTGACAACCCTGTATCAAAACTTTCCGATATCACATTGTATGCCAGTTCCCTCGAAAACAGCATCCGTAGCGGGGCAATGAGTTCACGGATATCTATGTTGAGTATCATTGACATCTTGTACATAGGCATTGCCAGTGAACGTTATCAGGAAGTGATTGGGAAATTGGAGAGGACACGAAAGGCCGTTAGTTCTTCGAAGAGAAATTCTTGAAAAAGGATAAGGATATTTCGGATGGCTGCTATGAAATACTACAAACGTTAGATTCGCAGGATTTAAAAGTATCTTGATGGATCAAGATTCGTCTCTGTTTAAGGTATTATGACCAACAAGGGTGCATTATGAGAGAGTTTCTTTAACGGGGCTAAGGAAAGTGTTTCATAATGCTGCGGCGGGGGAGGGTTTAACTCATGGGTCACAAATTGATTGTAAGATTAACAGAACCCATAAGCGAGTAAACTTGATATCTATGTAAAAGAAGTTACAAGGATTGATGTCAGGATGAAATTGGTATTTTATTTTTTGAAATAAAATTTCCTATTTTATGTTGACTAATGAAATAAAGTTTATTATACTTTGTTTTAAGCGGGATTATTAAAAGTTTTGAAGATTAAAGTAGTTATAAGAGAATATAACAGGAATGCTTCATTCAATCATTGTCCCCGAAAACTGGTATTGTTGACGGGCTCAAAAGTGGGATGAATTATTTTATGTTCTATTTAGAAAGGGCTTTCATACCAGGCCTCAACAACAATCGGTAATCCATGTTTATTCCTTTGATAGACAAGCAGAAAGTGTTACATACAAAACGTTTGCATTTTAACCGTGTACCAGCCGTAGCAAATTTGGTATTCGATAGGGGGTTATCATAAACTGATTTGTTCAGTTATCGCTATTCAAGACAATCTTATAGGAAAAGGGGGTGTTAATGTTGAGAATTTCCTAGTTTGAAAAAAGATTGTCAATCCTGTCAAAGATTATAGTTTTCCCATGGGTGACTGGTGAATTGGGTACTTGGTATTAAACAAAAGTCAGAATAACCTTGTGTTGACCGTTGTATGTTAAACCGCAAGCAAAGAAAATTCAAAGTCATCGTGTTCTTTTGAACAAATGAAGAAGTTCTATTGAGTCCAAACGTAAATTTGATGAAGAGACAGCATATTGGAGTAAATCTTTTATTTCGATAAAGAGAGGGAGGAATTCTATCGTGAAGAAGAAAGTAAAATATGCGTTATATGCCATGATGTCAGTATTACTTGTTATCTCATTGGTAGGGTTTGATTTTTCCGATGGGTTTTCCGCGGGGAAATCGGATCATTCCAGTGGATCCAAACAGGCTTCCAACAATGGGGAAAAAGGGCAAATCAAAATCAACGCGAAAAAGAAAATAGGGGATATTGATCCGAAAATTTTTGGTATGCACATTCCGGCATGGAATGAAACACTTTATCAAAACGGTTCGCTTCGACCGAATTTTTTAAAGATGGCAAAAGAAGCCGGCTTTGGATATTTGGTTTATCCGGGTGGAAATTACAGTGCCTCCTTCAAGTGGGATGACATGAACTTACCCGGAGAGATTGATACCGATCAATTTCTTGACATGGCCAATAAACTTAATGCGAAAAAGAAAATCACTGTTAACTATAAAGCCTCCCCGAAATTGGCTGCGGATTGGGTGAGGTATGTGAATAAGGAAAAAGGGGAAAACGTTAAATATTGGGAGGTTGTAGACGAACCTTATCTCTTGATGAGCGCATCGGATTTCATTGAAAAAATGAAAACCTTCGTTCCAAAAATGAAGGAGGCAGACCCAAACATTAAAATTGTAGCAAATGTCAGTATGTATGATCCTGATTTTACAAAACAAGTGATTGATGAGGTTGGGGACATGATTGATGTCTATTCCATTCATATTCTCGAAGGTTCTCCATCAGCGGATAATAAAGAAAAGTTTTATGAGGATTTATTAAAACTTCCGAACAAGGTCCAAGATCAGCTAAAGACATTAAAAGGCTGGGTAACAGATGTTTATCCGGATAAAAATGTAGATTATCAGATTGGCTCGTACAGCACTGTAGCAAGTGGACCAAAAGATTGGAGCGTTAACTCGCTGCCATCCGGACTGTGGACAGCTGACATGCTGGGAACATTTGCTACTGAACAGGTAGATGCGGCTGCATACTGGGCATTAATGAACCCTTATCCACCTGGGCAAGGAGATTTTGGGATCTTTAGCCCTGAGATGAAACCTTACGTTGCTTACTATCCATTTGTCATGTTTAATCAACATTTTGGTAAGGAATTGGTCGAAAACAAAACGCAAGATGCGAAAAATTTATCAACATATACTAGTACGAGCAAGGATGGAAAAGATCTGTATGTCATGATGATCAACAAATCTCCTGACAAGGATACGAAGGTAGACCTTAAATTGGGAAATTTCAAGCCTAGAGGGGATGCGGAAGCTTGGATATTGGACGGTCCAACAAATGCTGATCATGTTTATGATTACGGATTACGTAAGCAGTCCATTAAAGGCATCGGACAAAAAACAGAACAAACCATTCCTGCTTATTCTGTGGTATCGCTAAAAATACCGGGAAGAAACAGTGATACCAAACTAGATCAAAAAGCCAATCTGGCCTTGAATAAAACGGCAAAGAGTTCCTCCGATGCACTAAAAACCGATACAAAATATTACAATACACATGATTTCGAGGCAGATAAAGCGATAGATGGAAATACTGAAACACGTTGGGCATCGAGAATTTTTCAAAATAAAAATGAATGGTTCCAGGTAGATTTGGGCCAAAAGCTTAATTTCAATCAAATTAAATTAAATTGGGAATACCCAGCAACAAAGTATAATATGGAAGTGTCAAATGATGGGGAGAATTGGACAAAAATTGGAGATCAAACCGATGCAAAAACGGTGAAAGACTCACCGCAACCAACTGAAATCGTTGAATTACAAACAATTGCCAATGCCCGTTATGTGCGAATTTCTATGAAGGAACGGCCCGCAAAAACCGGTGCCGAGGCAGGAAGTTCACAATGGACACCCGATGCATTTTCACTATGGGAGTTTGGAGTGTATTTAAACTCCGATCTTATGGTGCAGGATATAGAAGGGCATGTCAAGCAGCTTGAAAAAAATGGGGAAATTAAAAATGATAAAGCCGCACACTTGTTAGAAACCCATTTAAAATCTGTTAGACATTATGAAAGTGAAATGAAAACAGATAAAGTGATCAAACATATGGATGGTTTCAAGACCTTACTTGCCCACCAAAATAAAGAAGGAAAGATTTCCGAGAAGGCATATGATGTTCTTAAAAACGATGCCGATTTATTACTAAAGGAATGGCAATCTTCTCTATAAATTGATGTGAAACGTTCGGGCTAATACTTTGAATAGTTGGTATAAGAGATTCGGGCCACAAAAGGTCATCAAACATTTAGCGTATTTACCCAAGATAAATATCGGCCGGTGATAACACTGTTATTGTCCGATTCACTTAAAACAATCACGTAGGGAACCATTCGTTTCAAACATTTCTATGAAACAAAATTTTGCGGTACTGAAAAATAGATATTGTTCATGCTAATTTTATAATAATCCCTCCTTGACATTTTAAGGGGGGTATTTTTCATCTGAATTGGATCTGAACTTTTGAAGTTCCCAAAGGAGTAGATAATAAATATACGGTAAAAATAGCATTTTGGCGGGCACCTGCAGTTTTGGATTTGTTTAAAAAAATATTTTATAAATTTAGTTTTAATATTGAAATTGAATTTCAATAGTATTATAATATGTTTGTAAGCGATTAAGAATGCGATTACAAGGGAGGGATATAATGCTAAAGGATTTAACAACAGAGAAAAGAAATGAACTCACCATGGATCTTGACAATATGTCAATTGAGCAATTTTTGAGAGCGATGAATAGTGAAGATGCAAAAGTGGCTTCTACCGTACGCGAACAGATCCCAAATATAATAAAAGCAGTGGAAGTTCTTACTACAGCACTGAGATCAGGTGGAAGGTTAATATATATTGGCGCGGGTACAAGCGGTAGAATTGGTTTACTCGATGCAGTGGAATGTCCGCCTACTTTTGGAACAGATTCGGAACAGGTCTTAGGCCTAATCGCTGGTGGTAAAATGGCTTTTGTGAAAGCAGTTGAGGGCGCTGAAGATAATATAGAATATGGCGAAAAAGATTTGGAATCTATTTCATTGAATAAAAGGGATGTCGTTGTTGGAATTGCTGCAAGCGGCCGCACACCTTATGTAATAGGTGGACTTAATTACGCAAATTCAATTGGAGCTGAAACAGTTGCGATCAGTTGTAACCTTCATTCAGAAATTGGGGAAGTAGCTAAAGTAGCCATTGAGGTTGATTGCGGACCTGAAGTTTTAACTGGTTCAACAAGGTTAAAGGCAGGAACTGCTCAAAAAATGATTTGTAATATGTTATCTACAGCTTCAATGATAGGTATTGGAAAAACGTATGGTAACTTAATGGTTGACCTAAAACCAACTAATAAAAAGCTGGAAGAAAGGTCAAAGTCAATTATTATGGAAGCGACTTCATGTGATTACAAAATAGCGGAAGAATATCTGGATAAAGCTCAAAAGAAGCCTAAAGTTGCTATTATCATGTTGTTGACTAGTGCCACCTATGAAGAAGCCATTCAAAAACTCGACAAGGCTAAAGGGTTTGTTCATAAAACATTATAATAATAATTTAGAGAAGGGCGTGAAAATAATGTCAATGATGGATCGACTGACGAATGTCGTGGAAAATAAGATAGCTCCGCCATTGATCAAGATATCCAAAAACAGATATCTTGATTCTATTCAAAAAGCTTTTATTACATTAATGCCTATTATTATTATTGCTTCGTTTTTTGTCCTGCTGGCCTCTTTTCCAATACCGGCCTGGCAAAAGCTGATTGAACCCATCAGTTCTTATTTCTGGGCAGGAAATAGTGCAACGATGGGACTGTTATCCATAGGATTGTCCCTGGGAATAGGTTTTTATTTATCAGGGTATTACAAGCAATACGATGATAAAGTGGATCCTTTTTCCGGAGCAATTATCAGCTTGTTTAGTTTTCTAATGTTATTTCCAATAGGAACAAATGATAAAATAGGTGCCTACTTGCCTGCAGATAATTTAGGAAGTACTGGTATGTTTGCTGCGATAATCGTTGGGATTATTAGTATAGAAATTTACCGTTTGTTGGTTAAAAAAAATATCGTAATGAAAATGCCTGAAGGCGTCCCACCAATGGTGGCAAATGCGTTTACTTCTCTGATTCCCATCTTTGTAACAGTCACACTTTGGTGGATTATACGTTATCCGTTAAATTTGGATATTGTAGGTTTGATTATGGCTGGTTTCAAACCGATTGTAGCCGGTGGCGCAAGTTTTATAGCTCAGTTTATTGGTGTGTTTTTGGATCGACTGTTATGGTTTGTTGGTATACATGGTACAAATGTAGTTACATCTGTTATGCAACCGATTTGGCTCGACATGCTTGGTCAAAACCAAGCTGCTGCTGAGGCTGGTAATGTAATACCGCAAATTGCCAGTGAGCAATTTCTGAATTACTTTGTTCGTGTTAGTCCATTGCCATTGATTGTTTTAATGCTAATGTCCAGTGTGAAGCGATATAAAACCTTAGGAAAATTGGCTGTAGCACCATCACTATTTAATATCGCTGAGCCAGTAATATTTGGACTGCCGATTATTTTGAATCCGATATTATTCATTCCATGGGTATTTGGATACTTGGTTATTTTCGTATTTAGTTATTTGGTGATTGCCTCCGGATTGGTTCCGGCGCCATATATTCTATTACCATGGACAACCCCTGGGCCTATTGGTGCATACTTAGGTACGGGCGGTAGTTGGGCAGCAGCTATATTGTCAACGTTGAACTATGTGATTATGTTCTTTATTTGGCTGCCATTCTATAGAATTTTGGAACGTCAGACATTGAAAGAACAAAGTGAAACAGAAAATAACAAATGATTGGAAAGGTGAATGAAATGACAGAGGTGACAATAAGACCATATAAGTACTTTGATGAAGAAGAGGTCATCGAGACATGGAATAAATGTTTATTTAAGGATCCTGTAAGTACGGAAATGTTTCATGCAAAAATTTTGCTTGATCCAAATTTTGAATCGGATCTCTGTTTAGTTGCCCAGGACAATAGCAATGGAAAAATTGTTGGCTATTGCTTGGGAATGGTCCGTAAATATCCATATGAAGAAAGAGGAATGGAACCTGAACGTGCATGGATTCCAGTTATGTTTGTACATCCTGATTATCAAGGTCGGGGGATTGGAACCAAGTTGGTCAAAAACTTGGAAGAAAAATTTAACAGATTAGAAAAAACCAATATTACACTTGGGGCGTATAGTCCAAACTATTTTTTCCCGGGTCCCGATAAAGATGCATACGGAAATTCCATACCATTCTTTGAAAAACTGGGATATGAAGTGTTAGGTGAAGCGGTTGGAATGGATATGGTGCTATACAATTTTGTTATCCCTGATAAGATTTTGGAGATAAAAGAGAACTTGGCAAGCGAACATGGTATTCGGATAATTCCATTCACCAAAAATTATACCTTACCATTACTACAGTTCTTGAAGGAAAATTTCCCTGGTGGATGGGTTAGAAATGTCCGAGAAACCCTGCAGAAATTCAAAGGGGAGGAAAGAATCTTATTGGCTATAGATAGGAATGATAACATCGTTGGATACTGTCAGCGTGCTATTGACGACCTAGAAGGGCACTTTGGTCCGTTTGGCGTATCGGAAAAACTACGAGGCAAGAAGATAGGTAGTGTATTGTTTTATGAAATGTTAATGGATATGTATAGTCGTGGAATCTATCATGTATGGCTTGCATGGACAGATAATGATGCACAACGGTTTTATGACCGGGCTGGGATGCGGGTTATGAAACGTCATGCGACAATGAAAAAATTTAAAGCGTAAGAAACAGTGCTTCTATTATTTTCAGCGAGATCGCTTAATCAACAAGGAGGACAAGAGAATGATACACCACGTTATGTCAATCGGCGCACATGCATTGGATGCAGAGTTAATGGGGGGACCCGTTGCCATAAAATATACAAAAGAAGGACACAAAGCCTCATTCGTCCACATTACGAGGGGAGAGCGAGGGAATAAGAAAAAAACCCCGGAGGAATACGGGAAACAGCTCGAAATAGAGATGCCAAAAGTTGCTGAAACAATGGGTGCGGAATCTATTTGGATGGGGTATGTTGCTGGTCAATTACCTTCTCAAGAGACAATACAAATGGACCTTTGTAAATTATTAAGGGAAGAAAAACCAGATATAGTCATTACTCATTGGAGAGGAAGTCTTCATCCCCGCCATGTGACGACCCACGACGCTGTTTTGGAAGCAGTGAAGATGGCTGCAAATGCAGAGATTAATACAGGACAGGAACCACATAAAGTGGACTATGTTTATTATGGTGAGAATTGTGAGGACCTAAATGGATTTATTCCACAAGTATATATTAATATCGAAGAAACATTCGACCAATGGTTTGAAGCCGTTTCACATTACGAATTGTTCCGTGCAAACGAGGCAAATGTGCCATATCAGGATTACTACCGGACGATGGCAACGATTAGAGCAGTAGAAGTGGGAAACCAAAAGCTTTCCAAGGCATATATGATTGCTACAAGAACTCAAGAATATTTGCATGAATAAGGGGTATCAATATGACCGGTATTTCTGTCTATTTGTCCAGAGAGAAAAAAGAATTTAATCAAAAGTGGATTGGAAAGGCTGCTAAAAACGGGTTTTCTGCCATTTTTACATCGCTCCATATCCCGGAAGAAGAACCAGCACACTACAAAGAGTTATTGCTAGACCTGGGCAGTCAAGCACAAAAAAACGATATGGATCTAATAGTTGATATTTCTCCAGATTCCTTTCAACATATTGGGTTAGATGTAAAGGACGTTGAACAATTATCTGGATGGGGTGTAACCGGTATTAGAGTAGACTATGGATTTAGTGGTGAGGAAATTGTAGACTTATCCAGCCGGCTAAAAGTTTTCTTAAATGCAAGTACCTTGACAGTAAAATTTTTGCAGGAACTGATTCGTCTAGGCTTGAACACCGAAAATACAATAGCTGCTCATAATTTTTATCCGCGTCCCGAAACGGGATTATCAAGAAAATATCTAATTAAAAAAAATAAGTTGCTTAAGCAATACAACATTAACACCTTAGCTTTTGTTCCCGGTGATGATGAGAAACGTCAACCGTTATATCAAGGACTGCCAACTTTAGAGGAACATCGTTATGAGAATCCAGTAAATGCATATTTGGATTTGACAGAAAACTGTCTGACAGATTTTGTTTTTATCGGAGACCCATCAATTACTGATAAAACACTTTCTACATTCAAATTGTTAACTAAAGGGTATATTTCATTACGCTTTACAAAAGTAAATGAGCCGACTTTTGATGACTTTTACAATTATTTGGAAGGTAAAAAAAGTAATCGTTTAGATCCGGCGCGAGATGTTATTCGAATAGAGGGTTCCCGGGTTGACCTTCATAGTAAGAGCATGTTAATTCCAAAGAATACAGTCAGACGTCAAAAGGGTGCTATCACCATTGATAACGAAAAATATGGCAGATATGCCGGTGAAATTCATATTGCCTTAAAAGACTTGGATGAAGATCCAAAAGTAAATGTGATTGGACATATCGTGCAAGCCGACATCCCATTACTTGATTATATTTACGGAGGAACAACATTTATATTGAAACAGGAGTTTGGTGTATAATTAAATTATTCATAAACTGTCAAAATTGAAAGGGGATTTAAGTAATGAACATATTATTGGTGTGTAGTGCAGGAATGTCGACAAGTTTGCTGGTTACAAAAATGGAGAAATCTGCTCAGGAAAAAGGTAAGGATTATAAAATATGGGCAGTTGCTGAAGCTGAAGCAAGTAACCATATCCCGGACGCAGATGTAGTGTTGATTGGACCACAAATGCGTTTTTGGAAGAAGGAGGCAGAGAAATTGGCTGCTCCACACGGTGTTCCTGTGGATGTTATTAGTCCAGTAGATTATGGCATGAATGACGGACCAGCAGTCTTGGCATTCGCAGAGAAATTGGCAAATGAGAAATGAGGCGATTCATATGGATGAAATGGAATCTATCTGTTTTCAAATTATCAGTAATGCAGGTACAGCAAGATCGCTTATTATAGAAGCGTTGCAAGAAGCAAGAGAAGGAAATTTTGAGCAAGTAGAAAATAAATTTAATGAAGCTAATGAATATTTTACTGAAGCCCATAAATTGCATGCCAATCTAATTCAAAAAGAGGCAAAAGGCGAAGGAGTTCCATTTTCCTTGTTATTTATGCATGCGGAAGACCAATTGATGAGCACTGAAACAATCAAGCATATGGCTAAGGAAATGATTCATTTGTATGAAAGAATTTAAAGGTTGATATTTGAATTCATTAAAGAAGGTAGCATCAATTTGATGTTATCTAGTGCTAGAATAATAATCGGACAACCTAAATAGAGAGATTTCCTAGTTTAGTATAATATAATTAAACTAGGGGGAATTATCATATGACAAGAAATAAAAAGCAATTCGATGGAGAGTTTAAGCAGGACGCTGTCAATTATTATTTTTCATCAGGTAAGAGCCTTGAGAAAGCGGCAGCCGATTTGAAAATTGGTGAATCTACATTGGGAAAGTGGGTGGCAGCAGCTAAGAAAAACAATGGTATTGTTGATCATAGGGGATCGGGCAATTACAGTTCTGATGCGGATAAAGAAATCGCACGTTTAAAAAAAGAATTACGTGATTCACAGGATGCGTTGGAAATTTTAAAAAAGGCTATGGGCATACTGAGCAAATAACAGAACATATTTATACAGCAACTAATCAAGTAGCCGGGAAACGCAGGGTTTCTGTTAACAGTGTGCTCAAAATATTAGGCGTTTCATCATCAGGGTATTACAGTTGGAAAAACCGTGAAGCTTCAGGGCAAGAAAAAAGAAAGCAAGCAATTAAGAAAGAAATCGTAAAGATATATAATGAATCTTACCAGATTTATGGCGCGCCGAAAATAACGTCCATCCTGCAGTCCAGAGGCCATGTCATATCTGAAAAGACTGTTGGCAACTATATGCGTGAGGAAGGCATTAAAGCTATTTGGGTTCGTCCTTACATTAGGACAACCATTGATCCCGATTTTGATATCAAGCTTAAAAACATTCTGGATAGAGACTTTAAGCCAGCAACACCCAATACTGTCTGGGTTACGGATATAACGTACGTGCATACCTTGGAAGGCTTTATCTATCTTACCAGTGTTATGGATCTTTTTTCAAGGAAAATTATAGGCTGGCATGTTTCAGATAGTTTAGCCACAGAACGCGTCATTAAGGCCGTTGAGAAAGCAAAGGCAAGCCGTGAGTTGAGTCAACCAATTATTATCCATAGTGATCGTGGATGCCAGTTTGTATCTAAAAGCTATATTGAAGCGACACCAGCAGGTCCGTATATACATAGTTATTCCAAAAAAGCTACTCCTTGGGATAATGCATGTATAGAATCATTTCACGCATTAATAAAACGCGAATGGCTTAATCGATTTGTTATTAAAAATCTGAAACACGGTCACGAACTGATATTTGAGTATATAGAAGCATTTTACAACACCATTAGGATTCATGGATATTGCGGAATGAAATCGCCATTTGACTTCGAGGCTAATTTCGCGAGTTAAATGATTGCTGTTAAGGAAGTGGGCCATGCATAGTTCTAGCATCATAACCACAGCGGAGCTGCTTGCCCTTGACTGCCGTGCCACTTCTTAGTGATCGCTGTTAGGGGTCGGGGCCCCAACAGCGGAACTTAGAAGTGATTGTCCATGGTACGCTGACTGTGCGGATGGAGAGCCCTAAAGGCTGAATTTTTCCTATCCGCCACAAGAACACTACCATGGACACAAACAAGGTCAAGGGTGGTGGACCTGGAAGGACATGACCTTCTTGTAAATATCATGATGACGTGTTTCGTTTAAGGTGACTCTGTCATGTCAGAAGTTAAACTATGAAATTTCTACATTTAACTTGTCCGTTTTCTTGACATAAGACCAATCATTTATTAGGGTGTATATGAATGTGCCAAAAGATAGTGATGGAAGGCAAGAAAGAGCAAGTAATTTACAAGAATACATGGTATTTAATGATGAATTTAATAATGAAAAAAATGACATGTATTCTCCAGAAGGAGAAGGAACAAGAAATCTGGAATCTTTTACTCTATTTAATATAGAGGAAAGTCAATCAAATACGGTTTATCAGTATAAAGTTGTTTTTACTAATAAGCTAGAAACAGAGGTGGAAACAGGTAGAGGAAAAAACAAGAAAGTAGAAACGGAAGTAGAGGAAGAACAACAAACATTGTTATTAAATATTCCTATTGTTGTTGAAGATGGTTTATTTAGCATATCTTCTGTACCTTACTTTACAGATGTTCCTTCTTTGGCTGGGAACATTGAGTATGAGACAGAATCAATAGATTTGGAAGAATATGATGGCAATGAAAAAGAGAATATCATGATATTTCTAAATAATTTCTTTGAGAAATACACGACAGAAACTGTGGAAGAAATGTCATATTTAATGGAAGAACCGGAAACATTGAACGGTTCTTTTTTATTTGAAGAAATTCAAGATGTGGTGATCTATCAAGATAAAGAAACCTATAAAGTGTTGATAAAAGTTAACTTCAAAGATGAAATATCGGGCATCCAACAGGTAAATGATGTTGAAATGTCTATTTCGAAAGATGGAAGTAATTTTTATGTTGATGAATTTAAATATAAATAATTGGAGGAATATAAATGAATATTTTAACTGATTTATTAATTGCTACTGCTGATTTACCAGACCCAACACAAGGGTTTAATTGGTTACAGGACATTATCGAACAGGTAGTTATCTTTGGTGTTATTTTCGTATTAACAAAATTTGTTTTTAAACTAAAAATCGGGCAAATTGTTCTTGCTTTAGCAATTGGTGGTTTTGCGTATTATGCAATCAGAAATACAGAAACTGTATTCGGTTGGTTTGAAGCATTACTAGACTTACTTTAAGAAAGGGATAGTAATTATGAGAGTTGTGTTTAACTATCGTAAAGCCCTTAGAGAGCCAAAACAACTTAGGGAGATAGCGCCTGGCGTTTATCTTCCTTTTCCTATTGAGTTAATATTTGCGGTCAATTTTATATTGTTTTTTGTAATAACATTATATGTCGGAAATAAAATTAGGGATATTTATCCGTATGCTTTTGAGAAAACATGGGTGATATTCCTTCTTGGAATTCCATTATTAATGGCAACACTGTTTAAAAAAATTGAGCCAGAAGGAAAGAATATTTATATCTTTGTGTACGATTTAATCAAGTTTTTTATAACAATTAAATTGCCGAATAAGCAGTTTATAAATGACAGGCGTGTAGCTTTTGCAGATGATAAAAAAATTACTTTTAAAAAATGTGTACAGGTGGTGAGCGATAAGCATGGTAAAAGTGAAACCAGCAGTAAAGACAATAAGAAACAATATGCTGTTAACGAGAGAGGGCGACGTGTGGGCATATTATCGCATCAAGAGCAAGTCGATACCAAGTCAAAACAAAAAAATAGTAGAGCGATATAAAAAGGACTGGAAAAGATTTTTTGAGGATATAACAAAATATGAAGATTATCACTTAAAAATGTATCCTCAAGATTTAAGGTTGAAAGACCGTTTGAATGATTTAAGTTATCAATTATCGAATGATAGTGAAGATGTTGGATTATATTATCTGCACGAAACACAAAATATATTAAATGCTCGATTGGGTAAATTAACTAAAAATGATTTCATTGTTGGAATAAAGTTAAAGAACGATATGATTAGATTAGATGCTGATATAAAGGAAAATGCCTATAATGTATTTGCAACGGTGACAGATAAAGTCGTTAATGTATTGGGATGGGAACAAAATGTTCCTGTCTCTTTTTTTAATCAATTTAAGGAGTTGGAAGAAACAGTATTGACTTCTGTTTCTAATGTGAATGGGGAGCGTTTAGAAGAGCATGAATTGATTTATATAAATCGTTATGATTTTATAAGGGGCTTACATCATGACGTAGCAGAAGAAATGGAAGGTAGTACAGTAGGCGCTATTACAAATACTAAAATTAATCCTAGTTATACAGCATCATTAAAAATAGAATCAGAACAAGATGAGGGTTTTATATCCTTTGTTGTGGTAGACGAATTACCACACAATATGGCTGAAAGTGATTTGTTTTTTGAAGCGCAATCTTTACCATTTGAAGTGGAAGTTAATATAAAAGGACAGGTAGAGTCAAAGTCGAAAACTAAAATGAATATGAATATTAAGGGGAGAGAATTGAATGAAGCTGCAAATGAACAGGCTGTTAGTGAAGGGGATATTGATGACAGTTTAACAGATAGCAGTAAACTCGTAAGGAATTTACAAAATGATTTAAAAGATAGTGATACGTACCTGCATAACTGGCTTGCTGGGATAACAGTAACTGGAAAAAGTAAAAAGGAATGTCTAGTAAAAGCAAGGCAAGTAAAGAGTTTTTTTAAACAGTTAAATACTAGATGCCATGTTCCTGTTGCCGATCAGTTAGACTTGTTTTATCGTTTTCTACCCGGTGAAAAGTTAGATATTACTTCACGTAGTTGGTTGCAAAAAACGACCCAAGACGGTGTAGCGGAAAATTTCTTTGCTGTAAATAGTGATTTAGGAAATAAGATTGGTTTCTTCATTGGATGGGTGGATAGATTCAATGAACATGATTCTTTAGAAAGTGCGAAAAGAACAAGTCGGCATCCTATTTTGCATCATCCATTCCTAGCGAATCAAAATATTAAAGGAAGTAAGAAGCGTTCACCACATGTTTTGATTACTGGTGATACTGGCAACGGAAAATCTTATTTAGCAAAATTATTATTTAATTTTATGACTTTCTTAAATGTTAGTGCGCTTTATATAGACCCGAAAAAAGAATTTCGTAAATGGATAGAGAAAGTCAAAAATGACAGTATCATCAAACGTGATTATCCGTTATTTGTCGAACATTTAAAAATGTTTAAATTTATTACGTTAGACCATGAACAGCCAGAAAATTGGGGAGCATTAGACCCGATAACGTTTTTAAAAAAATCAGCAGCTAAGGAATTATTAGAAGATATTTTTTCTCAAATATACGATTTTTCGGGAAAAGATGATGTTCATAAGGCTTTCTTACAAGCAATTAATAAAGTTACAGATCGTAGGCAAAAGGGCGAACAAGTAGGTTCAATGCAAGTTATAGAACTTATGCAGAAAAGTAATATAACATCAATAAAAGATGCTGGTGATTTGTTATATGAGCGTATTGCAGACAGTATATTAAAATTGATAGTGCATGATGGTTCAAATGAATCTCTATCATTAGAGGATAGAATTTCTATTATTGAAATTGAAAATATTGATTTACCTAGAGCCACTGACCCGATTGAGACTTATACAAGTAGTCAAATGAAATCAAATGCTATTATGATGGCTTTAGGAAAGTTTTATGAATTGTTTGGTACGAGGGATAAAGAAGAAAATACAGCAGTATTCATTGATGAAGCATGGATGATTACTGCCAGCCAGCAAGGAAAGAAAGTAGAAAAATCAATGAAACGTATCGGAAGAAGTTTTAATAATGCTTTATATTTTATTAGTCAAAGTACGAAAGATGCGATTCGAGAAGAAGAAAATGAAACAGGGAACTTTGGTGTCGCTTTTGCCTTTGATGAAGAAAATGAAAGACCCGATATATTAAAGTGGATGAACATGGAAGAAACAGAAGAAAATATAGAAATGCTGGATAGTATGTATCAAGGTCAATGTTTAATGAAAGATATGTATGGTCGTTCTGGAAAAATCACAATTGAAAACCTCTTTGAAGAATGGGATGGCGCATTAGAGACTGTCAATAAATCAGAAGTAGCTTATGCAGAAGAAAAATATCTATAAGAAATGACTATCAATAACTGGTAGTCATTCTTTCATTTATAAAGGAAGGATGAATTATATGGATATTAGAAAAGAATTTAATCCAGTAAAATTAATTGCTAATTTATTTGTTTTTTTGGAGTTTTATAAATATTGTTCTATCAATAATTTTTTCAGTTTTTGCAGTAGTTGACCATATTAGTATTAGAAAAAGGAAAAAAAGAGGTGATCTTCTTATAAGAGGGTCACTTTTTTAATATATAAAAGGAGTTGTTTTGAATGAATAACAATATTGTAGATGTTGATAACTGGATGAAATTTGAGGAAGAATTGGTAGAATTAAATGCTTTTCATTTAAATGAGGGGGTGAGATTAGAAGCGATAGAAAGGGCACAAGCGGGCGAAACTGAAAGTTTCTATGTGATTGCTTTAGATGAAAGGAATAATGATAAAAAGTATTGGTTTCATTTCTCATTCTGGGATTCAGAAGATGACGAGGGAGAAAAGATTTTGGTATATGATGGCTATACAACGGATGAATAACAAAAAAAGTAGTGGTTGCTAAAACAAGCAGTCACTTTTTATTTTATAAAAGGAGTTGTTATGTATGAAAAATATTGAAGTAGTAAACTATCGTAACTCTGTAAAATTAGAGGAAGATTTAAATGCTCTAGGCAAAGGAAAAGATTATTCTTCCATAGAGGAAGAATCAATTGAACAGGCGTGTTTACCAGAAAGTTTAGAATCTGGCTTAGTTAATGTTAGGAAAGACTATGAAAAAGATTCCATAGTTTGTATCTTTCATGTAACAGAATTGGAAGATAATGAGGAAGAAGAAAAAACATTGGTAGAACTATCTTATTATATAACGAATCATTATTCATAAAAAATCGAGGGTGACTGCTGAAAAAAAGGCAGTCACTTTTTATTTTATCTGAAAGGTTGGTGATAAAGATGGCGCATGATATTTTCCTACGCTCTTATGTATCTAGTATTGAAGGGAATCTTCAAATGCTGAAAAGGCTTGAAGAAGGAAAAGAACGTGGAAATAAAGATGCTGAATTTTTAGCTTATTGTAAAGGTGGAATCGACGCTTGTGAAAGAATACTAGAATTTGAGAAGGATTTGAATGCCAATGAGAAATAAAAAATGGTTGTTAGGAATACTTTCTGTATTCATTTTATGCCTAACTCTCACAACATCAACAAATGTATATGCGGAAGAAGAGGATGAAGAAGAAGGCGATAAAAGTGAAAATCCAGCATCTTTTACAGGCTGGGATATTAATGATGAAGAATGGCAAGTTATTGCAACCTTTTACCGTTTTATTTTAGGTAAAGATTTTGACTTTGATCCATCTGAACATATGGATGATAAACCGGAATTAGATACTGATGAATCAGGTGGTATTGAATTAGAAATAGATAGATGGGAAATTGAACGTTATTCAGTTCATACGGAAGATTTGTCTGGTATGATAAATGGTAATTTAAATGATGTTAGTAATGCTATTATGTCTGTGAATCATACTATTGCTGATATAACGGACACTGCATTTGCTGAATTATTTACAAGTGACATATTAAATCAATTTGCTAATGATATAGAAACAGTAACTTCTAGTATATATGATGAGTTAAAAGACCGTTTTGTTGAAGTATTGTTTCTTATATTAGTTGCATATTTAGCTTATTTATTTTTTGCGAAAGGTAATTTACAAGCAGTTTTAAAGAAATCATTTGTTTTTGCGCTAGTTGTAATAGTTGCTGGTTATTGGATTGCAAATAGTGCTTTTCTTCTAAAAACATTAAATTACTGGGCTGATGAAGGGCAAGGTTATCTAGTAGATGCTGGAAATACTATGCTTGATTTTGCTGGAGAAAAAGAAGGCGTTTTTGCTGAAGTAGATAATATTAATGATGATGATACGTTAAATGGTACTGTATCGGTAATCCGTAACCTATATTTTGATTTAGCTGTAAAAAGACCATATTTAATGATTAATTATAATCAAACGAAAGAAGAAGATATTAATAATAATGATAGTATAGGTCAAGAATATGGTTGGGGATTTGATGAATATAACAGAGTAGATAGAATGTTATCTTTTAAATTAACATCAAAAGGGATGGCATATCGTTCTATGTATGCACAAGCTGAGGTTATTCATGAAAGTAATAATTCTATGGGTGCTGGTGGTGCATGGAGACAATTTGGGTTGGTACTATTAACTCTAATTTCTACTATTTTTCTAAGTATACCATTTCTTATACTTGGTGCATTAAATTTTATTTTACAGTTATTATTATTAGCGATAGCTTTTATTATTCCATTTATGGCGGTAATAAGTTATATCCCACAATTTGCAAATACTTTATTTAAGACATTCGGAAAAATGGCTAGTGTAATTGTTTTGAAGATTCTTTTAGGTATCTTTATATTATTTGTATATCTGGTTGCGTTTGTGGTTAATAACTTTTTACCACCAGATACGACAGGTATGTATTATTTAAATGTGATTGCTATTGCTGGTTTAATATACTTTCTATTTATTAAACGTGACGCTGTAATAAGTATGATTACAGCTGGATATGTTACTTCCTTAGATAAGAATATGATGACAAATATTCACAAAGGAATGGATAATGTAAAAAATAATGTACAAGGTCATGGCAAAGATTTCAAAGAAAAATTTATGCCTACAAGAAAACCTAGTAAACCTGTTAGTTCTCCTAATTCAAAAAATAATAGTCCTTCTGAGGATAAAGACGATAAGAATCCTAAAACGAAAACTGGCAAAGAAACTGATTCTAAACAGATTAAACGTACTCCGCAATTATCCAAAACGGATAAAGAGAATAGTCGTGTAGCAAAAAATAGAAAGTTAACACCTATTGAACGCAAAAAACAAATGCTATCACGTAGGAAGGAAGGTCAACCGGATAAAAAACGACAAAATAAGAAAAATCAATCAGAAGAAATAACTAAGAAACAAAATAGTGATGATAAGAAGAAACCATCAACTAAAAAGCCTATGAAGCTAAATAAGGATTACAAAACCAAAAGGAACAATCAGCCTTAACTAAAAAAAACAATCGAAATAAAGTAGGTTATGGTGTTCATAACGTCGGAGAAGGAGAAGGTATTGACCCGAAACAAAAAATAAAATCAATCCGTAGTCCGCAAAATTTAGATATAAAAAAGAGTAGGAAGATTGATAAGGTTGATAATTTAGATGTAAAGGAAGGTGTTAATAAAAAGAATCATAAAAACTATAAAAATACACTGTACGATGCGTATGATGTAGAACGTAATAAAGGGATTGAATCCGTTGAACAAAAGAAAAAGGATAGAAAAATAGATAATGAACTGTCTTAAATAGGCAGTTCTTTTTTTATTTTAGGTGGTGATTAGATCAGTGAAAAAACTTAGAAAAGGTCGATTGTACAAAATGATACCGATACAATACAGAATAATTATTTCATTGGTTATTCTTTTCTTTTTCTTCATTATTGGCTTGGTTATTTTATTGTTTTTATTATTGATGGGTTCTTATCTTGAAGATAATCCAATGATAGAAAATTATCTTCAAGGACAAATGGAAGAAGAACAAGAGCAATCAGAAGAACGAGAGCCTGTATCTGGTGCATATATCGTTTCTGGAATTGCTCCAGAGGTAACACGCTATGAAGAATATTTTCGTAAATATGCTAAAGAAAATGGGATTGAACAGCATACAGAAGTCATTATGGCTATGACAATGCAAGAATCGGGCGGTAGGTTAGCTGATGTCATGCAATCTTCCGAATCACTAGGGTTGCCTGTAAATACACTGACAGACCCGGAAAAATCAATTGAACAAGGTGTGAAATATTTTGCTCAAACGTTAGATGAAGCTGGTGGTGATCTTGAATTAGCATTACAGGCTTATAACATGGGCAGTGGCTTTATCAATTATGTAGATGAACACAATAATGGAGAATATTCAAAAGAGATGGCTATACAATTCAGTAATGAAATGGCTGCAAAGATGGATTGGTCACGTTATGGAGATGTAAATTACGTTGATAATGTGATGCGTTATGTGGAAGAAGATGAATCTGTGCCAGTTGATAGTAATAGCAGTGGTGGTTGGGCAATGCCATTAGATGAAATTAGAGTAACGAGTGAATTTGGAGTAAGAACACACCCTGTAACTGGTGAGGCGGAATCATTTCATGGCGGATTAGATTTTGCTTGTACACCAGAAGATGACATATTGTCTGTGAAAAATGGTGAAGTTGTGGAAGCTATTCATAGTAATGTAGGGTACGGAAATTATGTTACTGTTCAACACTCTGAAAATGAATTTTCTCGATATGCTCATATGACATCACTATCTGTATCAGTTGGGGATAGTGTTAGTCAAGGTGATTCTCTAGGGAAGTGTGGCACGACAGGTACAAGTACAGGAAATCACTTACATTTGGAACATATGACAGAGTTAGGTCAAGCGCATGAGGATAAAAATGACCCTAAAAACACATTGGGATTATAAAGAGGTGAAATGATGAAAAGTTATGTATTAATTGGTTTGTTATTTATCGTATTGATTGCTTTCAGTATATTTCAATATATAGAAAAATCAAATTTACAAAATGCGTTAGATAATAATGAACGAAAATTTGAAGAAATGATAGAAGAAAATGAAACGCTCTATTTTGAAGCTAGTGAAACAGCAGAAAAATTCATTTTAGCCTATTTTAATTATGAACAGCATCCAAAACAAGATGATGTAGAAAAATATTTATCGCCAGCAATTATAAATGACTTGAACTTTTCCTCACCAGAGGAATATGAGGAAGAAATGTCTGATATAACATCATCAGTCAGTAATTTAAATATTTATTTAGGTGATGCAGTAGATGGAAGGCAAAAAGTTTTAGGTGTATTCGATAATATTTTAAATGTCTATGGTGGCGAAAGTACAGTGAAGTCATTAATAGAAATGGATTTAGAAAATACAGAAAACGGCTGGCGAATAGTCGATTTTAGTTTTTATCAGTATTAATTTTGTGTTACCCTTATATTAATATAAATTTATCGGTGGGGTGATTATTATTTTAAAAAGTTTGAAGGTGATAAGTTTAATATTGATTATGACATTACTTGCAGCATGTAGTATTGGCGGTAGTGAAGATGCTAATGAAAAATCTGGTGTTCTGTCTGAAATGAAAGAAATAGATGATAAGATAGGTAATGATGGAGAAAATGAAATAGATTACGATGATACTGCGGAAAATGAGGTTTTGATTGATTTAGCTTTAGAAGAATTTAAAGAGGAATCGGAACATATGGGCGAATTTTCAAATACTAAGTATAGTACGTTAACTATTGAAGATTTGAGAAATGTGACTGATGTTCAAATTTGGCATAACAAATATATTTTAATTAATGTAAATGCAGATAATCCTGATAGACATTCCAGTTCGGATGATTTTGAAAGATATTATAAATATGAAAATGGAGAATTGATTGATAGTCAATGTAAAGATGGAATTTCGGGTTGCAGTAAAGAGGTATTAACAAGCGAAGAAATGAATTTTATAAAAGATGAACCAGATTTTAAGGAAGAAAGTGACAATGTTTTAGATTTAACAAAAACGTTTGAATAAGACATTAAAATAATATTACTTTTATAAAGAGCAGCCAAACAATGTCTGTTCTTTTTTTATGTTTTTGATTAATAAAAGTAGGATAAAAAATGTCAGATGTATTGAATCTAAAAGATATTATGGAAATCTTAGATATTGGTAGGAGACAGACTTATGAGTTATTGGAGAATCCGCCTTTTCGAGTGGTTAGGGTAGGGCGTTTAATTAAAATATCAAAGAAATCATTTTATAATTGGCTTGATGGGGAACAGGAACAAGTAAATTATAGACTTAATTTAGCTAATTAGAGGATATCATGTTCAATGTATGGGCATGGTGTATATGGCAAAATAAAAGTACATAGTAATGCAGCGTAAAAGTACATAACGTTGCACATAAAAAAAGGCTTGCCAGCCTCCAAAATTTTCTCTACTGTTATTGGTGTCTAATCAAAGCAGTGGAGGTCGAAAGGAATGCTGACAATGCCTGAAGTTAATTCTATCAAATGTTTGAGAAATGATAAATCATTATCTATTAATGCCATCGCAAATATACATAACATCAACTGGCGTACCGCAAAGAAATATGCTGATGTTGATCAGATACCTAAAGAAAAAAATAAAAATAGAAAAGGTATGATGTATGAAAAGAAATGGGGAGAAATTATTTCCGACTGGCTTTTAGAGGATCTAAAACTGAAAAGGAAATCCAGACGAACAAATAAACAATTATTCGAAAGTCTACAGAAGATGGAATTTCCCGGTTCTTACCGAACCGTATGTAACTTTATTCAAGAATGGCGGGAGAGTAGGAATTTATCAGAAGAAGACCATGATGAAAACTACGAAAGGCTATCCCATCCCCCAGCCGAGGCACAACTTGATTTCGGTCTGATGGAAGCAGTGAAGGATGGAAAGTATATGGATGTCCATTGTCTCGTCATGACGTTACCTTTTAGTAATGATGCTTACGCCATTCCTTTGCCGGGAGAAAACCAAGAATGTCTTTTCTATGGTATGAAGAAAATCTTTAAACAGTTGGGCGGCGTTCCTAAGAAAGTACGGATTGATAATATGAAGACGGCCGTAATAAAACCAAGGAGCCGGAATGAAGAAACCGTGTTTACCAATGAATTTCTTATGTTTGCGAACTTTCATGGGTTTAAGCCGCAGGCTTGTAATCCCTATTCTGGTAATGAAAAAGGGAATGTAGAAAATAAAGTTGGGTATATTCGTTACAATTTTATTAACCCAGCTCCCGTAATTAAAGATTTAGACCATTTCACACGATTGTTGGAAAAACAATTAGCTGAGGATCGTACTCGAATGCATTACGAGAAAAAGCGTTCGATACTTGAACTGTCAGAGGAGGAACATCAATTTCTATTGGCTCTGCCGGATGAAGCGTATCCTGTTTTCAAGGAAGAAAAATTGAAAGCTAATAAATACGGAGAAGTTGTGATAGATAAAACGAAAGTTTATATCCCTAAAGGGTATAATTACTCACAGCTGACTATCGTGAAGTATTGGGACCGTTTTAAGGTCATATCTCCTTATGGAGAAATACTTCATGAAGATTATCGCCCTTATATGCATCAAGGACACAAGATACCTTGGCGTTCTATTTTGAAAAGCTGGCTGGCCAAACCACGTGTAGTAGATTATTCACGTCACGCTAAATATTTACCTGGCCGTATCGCTGAATATATCAAAGTGGGGAATTACGATATTAGAAAAGAAAGAATGAAGTGGTTAATTTCATTGCTTGCCACTTATGATATAACAGAAATCAATGAAGCGTTTTATGAGCTGGTAGGTAAGCAGCCTTCTACTCTTCAGGAACCGAATCATCACCCTTACGACATTGATTGGTCCAAATATGATAAGCTTCAAAAGTTAACAGGTTCGGCAGGTGAAGCGTGATGAGTGAATTGAAAGCCATGTGTAAATCGCTTCGTCTCGCCCATATAGCAGAAATATATGAAAGCATTCCCTTTGAAAATTCACGACAGTATTTGGAATCCTTACTGTCCAAGGAATTAGAGTTGCGTGAAGCAGCCAAAGTAGAAAAATTAATCAAAAAAGCTCGCTTTCTTCAAGAAAAGTCGCTTGCCACTTTTCAGTGGCATGACCAGATTCACTTTCCTCCTCAAATGGATGTGGAAGAACTAAAGAGACTGCACTTTATTCAATCAAAAGAAAATTTGATTTTAACAGGGTCACCAGGTACAGGAAAAACACATTTAGCGACAGCCATTGGTTACGAGGCATGTAAGACAGGGCTAGAGGTAAGGTTTTATCGTGTATCTGATTTGGTGGCGAATTTGGAGAAAGCTTGGAAAGAGGATAAACTGGGATTTTTTCAAAGCAAATTTAAAAATGTTGATCTCATCATTTTGGATGAAATGGGCTATGTCCCGTTCACCACCGAAGGTGCTGAACTTTTTTTTCAACTAATCTCTGCCTGGTATGAACAGAAAAGTCTTATCATCACGTCCAATTTAGAATTCAGTCAGTGGAATCGTATTTTCGGTGATTCGAGATTAACAGCAGCACTTGTAGATCGCGTGATTCATCATGCCCACATCCTGAATTTCACGGGCGATAGTTTTAGAATCACCCATGCATTATCAAGAAACAACTAAACTAAATTAGGCTGGCAAGCTTGTGTATATTTACATTGCAATCTTATGTACTTTTCCATTGCAAAATACACATGGTATCCTCTTTTTTTGTTTTGTTTCATATTATAAATTATTTCATGTGTAATTTTAATTACAACATAATAATGGCTAACCAACAAATTAGCATAAATATTTATTACTTGAAACTATAAAAAATTCGTTGTTCATTCAAATATTTACTTGACTAAAGCGATGCAAAAAGTTATACTTCATTCAAATAGATACTTGAATAAAATTGAGGTGAAAAAATGTCTAACCAACAAACTTGTGAAATTTTTTGTTATGATGAAGAAAAGGTTAATCGAATACAAGGGGATTTACAAACAGTTGATATTTCCGGTGTTAGCCAAATGTTAAAGGCTATTGCTGATGAAAATAGAGCAAAAATCGCTTATGCTCTTTGTCAGGATGAAGAGTTGTGTGTTTGTGATATAGCAAATATCTTAGGTGTTACGATAGCAAATGCTTCTCATCATTTACGAACGCTTTATAAGCAAGGGATTGTCAACCATAGAAAAGAAGGAAAACTCGCTTTCTATTCGTTAAATGATGAACATATCAGGCAGATAATGATGATCGCCTTAGCACATAAGAAAGAAGTGAAGGTCAATGTCTGAACAAAAGGTGAAACTAATGGAAGAAGAAATGAACGTCTATCGGGTTCAAGGATTTTCGTGTGCAAATTGTGCAGGAAAGTTTGAGAAAAATGTTAAAAAGATTCCAGGCGTTCAAGATGCAAAAGTAAATTTTGGAGCATCAAAAATATCCGTTTACGGAGCACCTACAATTGAAGAATTAGAAAAAGCCGGTGCTTTTGAGAATTTAAAAGTGGCTCCTGAAAAAACTAGGAATCAAGCTCAACCAGAGGTTAATCAAGAAAAAAATGTATACCAAGTTCAAGGATTTTCATGTGCAAATTGTGCGGGGAAATTTGAAAGAAATGTTAAAGAGCTTCCAGGAGTTCAAGATGCAAAGGTAAACTTTGGAGCATCAAAAATATCCGTTTATGGTGAAACTTCCATTGAAGAATTAGAAAAGGCTGGTGCTTTTGAAAACTTAAAGGTTGCTCCTGACGAACGGAGACAACAGGCTTCTCAAGAGGTTCAAGAAGAAAAAAAGGAAGAGAAAATACCTTTTTATAAAAAGCATAGTACTTTGCTTACTTCAGCATTATTTCTTGTTTTCGGTTATCTTTCCTTGTTTGTTAACGGTGAAGAAAACATTGTAACTACCTTATTATTTTTAGCTTCCATGGTAATCGGAGGATTATCACTATTTAAAGTCGGGTTCCAAAATTTATTACGCTTTGAATTTGATATGAAAACCCTTATGACAGTTGCTGTTATTGGTGGCGCTATTATTGGTGAGTGGGCTGAAGTTGCTGTTGTTGTTATTCTCTTTGCAATAAGCGAGGCACTGGAAAGATTCTCTATGGATAGAGCAAGACAATCGATTAGTTCATTAATGGACATTGCACCAAAAGAAGCACTCGTTAGGCGAAATGGACAAGAAATCATGATCCATGTGGATGATATCGTTGTAGGTGACATCATGATTGTGAAACCAGGGCAAAAGATTGCTATGGATGGTGTGGTTGTAAATGGTAACTCATCCGTGAATCAAGCAGCTATAACAGGTGAGTCTGTTCCTGTTACCAAGACGCTTGATGATGATGTATTTGCAGGTACTTTAAATGAAGAAGGTTTGCTTGAGGTTAAAATAACCAAATTAGTAGAGGATACTACAATTTCCAAAATTATACACCTTGTAGAAGAAGCACAAGGGGAACGTGCTCCAGCGCAAGCTTTTGTCGATAAGTTTGCGAAATATTACACGCCTATCATTATGATTATTGCAGCGTTAGTTGCTGTTATCCCTCCTGTCTTTTTTGATGGCAGTTGGGAAACGTGGATTTATCAAGGTTTAGCTGTTCTTGTTGTTGGTTGCCCTTGTGCATTAGTTATATCCACTCCGATTGCTATCGTTTCAGCTATCGGAAATGCAGCAAAAAAAGGTGTACTTGTAAAAGGCGGAGTATACTTGGAGGAAATGGGTTCCTTAAAAGCAATTGCATTTGATAAAACGGGTACACTCACAAAAGGTGTTCCAGTTGTAACAGATTTCAACTTATTAAATAGACAGATAGAAGAAAAAGAGCTGTTTTCCATCATTACAGCGCTTGAATACCGTTCGCAACACCCTCTTGCTTCAGCAATTATGAAAAAAGCAGAGCAAGAGAATATCTCTTACTCAGATATAACTGTGGAAGACTTTTCTTCTATTACGGGTCGGGGTATAAAAGGAATTGTAAATGGAAGAACCTATTATATAGGAAGTCCAAAACTCTTCAAGGAATTATTTGTTCCTGATTTTAGCCAAGAGTTCGAAGATAAGGTTAAAAACCTTCAAAATCAAGGAAAAACAGCTATGATTATTGGAACTGAACAAAATATACTTGCTGTTATTGCAGTTGCTGATGAAGTACGTGAAATAAGTAAAGATGTGATTCAAAAGTTAAATCAGTTAGGTATCAAACAGACAATTATGTTGACCGGTGATAATAAAGGTACTGCAGATGCAATTGGTTCGCACGTAGGCGTATCGGATATTCAATCAGAATTGATGCCACAGGATAAATTGGACTATATTAAACAATTGAGATCGGAATATGGTAATGTAGCCATGGTTGGTGATGGTGTCAATGATGCTCCAGCGCTTGCTGCATCTTCTGTTGGAATTGCAATGGGTGGGGCTGGTACAGATACAGCGTTAGAAACGGCAGACGTTGCTTTAATGGGAGACGATTTAAGAAAGCTTCCATTCACTGTGAAACTTAGCCGAAAAGCTCTAAATATCATCAAAGCTAATATTACTTTTGCCATTGCTATTAAATTTATTGCTTTACTGCTAGTGATTCCGGGCTGGTTAACACTTTGGATTGCCATTCTCTCTGATATGGGTGCAACTCTTTTAGTAGCGTTAAATGGGTTAAGGCTTATGCGCGTGGATGAAGATGAATAGGTTTAAAGTGTTAAAACAGAATAATAAAATTACGCCTGCCAACAAATATTTTAGTATATCTGTATAAGTGTTCCAATTTAAGGGCTTTTCAATTTGAAGAAAAGTCCTTATTATCCCAAAAACATTGGAGATGGAAAAATGATTGTAACGGCGCTTACTGCTGCTGCGGTTTATGTAGCAACAGGAATTGATTATCTCGTTATATTAATTCTTTTGTTCTCGCAAATAAAAAAAGGTCAGGTAAAACATATTTGGATAGGACAATATATAGGGACTGCAATTATTATAGCTGTAAGTCTTTTAGTTGCTCTGGGGGTTGCAAATTTAATTCCTCAGCAATGGGTTATAGGACTACTTGGACTTTTACCACTTTACTTAGGTATAAAAATATGGATTAAAGGGGAAGAAGATGAAGATGAAAGTAGCATTTTATCCTTATTTTCCTCAGGCAAATTTAATCAGTTATTTTTGACGGTTACTTTCATTGTATTGGCATCCAGTGCGGATGATTTTTCCATTTATATACCGTACTTCACGACATTAAATATAATTGAAATCTTTGTTGCTGTTATTGTCTTTTTAATAATGGTTGGGGTTTTATGTTATGTCAGTTATCGCTTAGCCACCTTAGATTTTGTATCGGAAAAAATTGAGAAATATGAACGTTGGATTGTACCTATTGTATTCATAGGTTTAGGGATTTATATAATGTTTGAAAATGGTACGATCAACACTCTGTTTTCCCTTTTATAAGTATTAATGCTTAATTGGAGGTTTCCATGGAATACGATGTTATCATAATTGGCGGAGGGCAAGCAGGGTTAGCAATGGGTTACTCATTAAAAAAGAAAAATAAGCGTTTTACAATTCTTGATGAAAACGAATCGACAGGTGAATCTTGGCGACAACGCTATGATTCTTTACAGTTGTTTACCCCAAGGAATTACAGTCAGTTACATGGATTCTTGTTTAAAGGGAGACCGGAGGGATTTCCTCTAAAAAACGAAGTTGTAGATTACTTGAAGCGTTTTAAAGAAGAAAACGATTTACCTGTGATATACAATCAAAAAGTAATAGAACTCACACAAAGGAATGACCAAAAGTTCCTGGTGATTACTCAAAATCAAAGGTATATAACAAAACATGTTGTAGTTGCTACTGGGGCTTTTCATCATCCTTTTATTCCTAAAATACATGATAATTCGATTCCTTTTATGATTCATTCTTCTGAATATAAAAATCCCTCACAAATTCCTGAAGGAAAGGTTTTAATTGTCGGTGCTGGAAACACAGGTATTCAAATTGCTGCAGAACTAAGCCGAACTCACTCTGTTTTGCTTGCTAAAAGTAAACCGATTAAAAGATTACCTCAAAGAATTACTGGAAAAAGTTTATTTTGGTGGTTTGAATTTTTAATGCTATCTAAAGCAAAGCCTGAATCAATGCTAGGGAAGTTTCTTCAGAAAAGAGATCCGATTATAGGGGATGATTATAAGATTGTCAAAAAGCATGTTGAGATTTTAGGACGTGTTAAGAGCGTAAATGATGGTCAAATATACTTTCAGGGTTCGACTCCAAAGCAAGTGTCATCAATTATTTGGGCAACTGGTTATCATAATAATTACTCATGGATTAATATTGATGGTGTCACTAATGAAAATGGAAAACCCATTCATCATTATGGAATTACAAACATAAAAGGACTCTATTTTATTGGTTTGAGTTGGCAAAGTAAAAGAAGTTCAGCATTAATTTATGGTGTCAGCGACGATGCTACAAGGATTGCTGAAAAAATTGTTCCATAATTTAAGCTCTACTTATTTGAAAAAAACTCATTATGCCACAATAGGGCGCAATAGTGAAACAAACAAGATAACACGTAAGAATCATGAATAGAAGTGCTATCCTGCTTTTGTTTTTAATAGTTGGAGAATAGGTCTTTTAATATCTTTCCACACTATTTTCCGATAACCCTTTAAAATTAACTCGTGATAAAAAATGATGACTTGCTTTTTTTTTAATGATAATATCAATTTTAACATGTTAGGGTTTAAAGTAAGATTTTTGGTAGGATTTTGGTAGGTTTTTAGCTGGCATGGTAGTTTTTTTGAGGATATAACAGGATATTGAAAATTTAATTGATTTTGTGTAAAGTCATATAGGAAGCTATGTTAGAGCATTTAAGATAACAAAAGGTAATAACAAAATTTAATATTATTCTTCGGGGCAGGAAGAAATTATCAAAATGGGCTGATTCCTTAACTATATTATATAAAAAGGGTTTAGGAAGGTTTAGGAAAGAAATTTTATGGAGAATATTTTCTAAGTTCTTTTTTATTAATCGCTTAATATATTTTGATTAGTTGACAAAATCAATTATTGCTATTATCATTTGAATTGAGGTGACAATAATGAATACAGAAGCAATTGAGATAAGAGAAATTCTCCAACAATTAGTTCGGGATTTCGGCTTATTGCAGCGTGAAGGGTCTGAATGTTGTGGAATAACAGTTCAGCAAAGCCATATTATATATGAGTTGAATAAACATCCTCGTATATCTTTGATTGACTTAGCTGAGAAATTATCAATGGATACGGGAATGCTAAGCAGACAAATTAATAAATTGGTGGGAATAGATTATGTTTCCCGAATGTCTGATCCTAATGATAGACGGTTTGTAGTCTTATCACTTACTAAAAATGGGCAAGCGAAGGCAAATGAAATTTCAGACCAGATGAATCAATATATTGGGCAGATATTAGGATTCATTCCAATTGATAAAAAAGATCAGGTAATAGACAGTTTGCGAATTTTACTAGGTGCTTTGAAGAAGAATGACGGTCCTGGATGTTGTACCACTATATAAATAGTGCTTTCCTTATTGGTAAACATTTGACTTTGTCAAGTATTGATATAATCAAATTGTTTGGGGAGGGATACATAATGAATATTAGAAAAGTGGAGGAAAAAGATCTAACTGAAATCTTAAATATTTACAATCAAGCCATAGAGGATAGAATTGCCACACTTGAGGTGAAGATAAAAAATCAAGAATATATACATTCCTGGTTTCTTCAGCATCAAGGTAGATACGTTGGCTTAGTCGCAGAGAATAAAGAAATAGGCATTATGGGATGGGCAGCTATCAATCCTTATAATTCTAGAAAAGTTTACAAGAGGGTGGGAGAAGTTTCTATCTATATTCATCGAAACTTTAGAGGACAGGGGGTGGGGCAAAAATTACTAAAACAACTAGAAATAGAAGTATTGAAACACGATTTTTATAAGTTAGTTCTGTTTACTTTTCCATTTAACGCTTTAGGTCAAGGATTATATAATAAATTGCAATATCGTAAAGTAGGGGTATTTAAGAATCAAGGAATCCTTGATGATAAATTTGTGGATGTTATGGCAATGGAAAAAATAATTGGTAATAATTTGTAAAATGCTTTAGTGTTTTTGTATACAACAAAGACCCGGATTATAAATTCGATGAAGGAATACAATTAAAAATTTAGGAGGATGATGAACGTGAAACCTATAGAAATTAAAACGAATTGTTGTCAACCCCAAGAAGAACAACAAGTAAGCAATAATCAATATAACCTGCATCTACCAGTTGTAGTCATTGGTGCTGGACCAGTAGGTCTTGCCGCAGCAGCCCATTTAGCCAGTTATGAACAATCATTTATTTTATTGGAATCCGGTTCCCAAGTAGGAGAAAATATTTTATCATGGGAGCATGTCCAAGTCTTTTCACCTTGGAAATATAATATTGATAAGACTGCATTTAAATTTCTTAAAAAGCAAGATTGGAATGTACCGAATCAAGATGAATTGCCTACTGGTAAAGAGTTAGTTGACCAGTATTTA
>NZ_JBPPZG010000006.1:0-41202 GCF_051918545.1 Pseudogracilibacillus amylolyticus (SeqCode)
AGAAATGGTCGATAAAGCACCAGCATTGAAACAACTGGATCAACAATTCCATACGATAATCATAGAAGCTTCGAAAAATAAACATTTAATTCAGATGTTAAATATGATTAAAACAAAAATTCATTATATGCGAAATAGTATGGTAGGTGCTACATTTTATCCAACTCTATTAGAAGAACATGAAAGATTATTTGAAGCAATCCAGAACAAAGATGAACCGAAAGCAGTTCAAATGATGAGTGAACATATTAAACGAGGGCTAGACGGCGTCCTAAAACAAATTAATTAATTACTAAAGGATGTTCAAAAAGTCCGGTAAAAATGACACTGCATTAGGGGAACTTCGACTAAATACCGATACGTCCTGTGTCGAACGTCGAAGTCACCACATCCTGTGGAAGTCCACTGTCGGGAGCTTCGCCGTCTCGAACTTTCAACGTACAGGACGTGCTAGTGTCGGCGTTGCCTCGGACAAATCCTGCCGTTTTTGAATAACTATTTGTCTGCTGGAATGTGCCACGGACAAATCTCGCCGTTTTTGAACAAATACTTGTCCGCTGGAAGGTGCCTCGGACAAATCTCACCGTTTTTGAACAAATACTTGTCCGCTGGAAGGTGTCGCGGTCAAATCTCACCGTTTTTGAACAACTATTTGTCTGCTGGAAGATGCCTCGGACAAATCTTGCCGTTTTTAAACAACTATTTGTCTGCTGGAAGATGCCTCGGACAAATCTTGCCGTTTTTAAACAACTATTTGTCTGTTGGAAGTTGCCTCGGACAAATCTCACCGTTTTTGAACAAATACTTGTCCGCTGGAAGGTGTCGCGGTCAAATCTTGCTGTTTTAAACACGCAATACTAGTCAAAGAAAATCTTATTTTGCCTGAAATAAGATTTTTTCTTTCGGTATATGCGGTTGACAGTTAACCGTTAACCGCATATACTAAGAGTAAAATTAGGGATAAGTTGGAAACTCTAAATTAGCTTATTTGCTGCAATAGTTTTAAGAACTAAATTTCAGGATAAAATGTATCCGCTTTCATACAGGGATGTTCCAACTGAAAGATCGAATTGGGAGGGGATAAGCATGATGGAACAATTGGAAAAATCGAAAATAAAAGAGAAAGATATATTCGAAAAAATTTCCGATCACGAGCAAGTGATGTTTTGTAATGATCCCAAAACCGGACTGAGGGCAATTATTGCTATTCACGATACATCACTTGGACCTGCTTTAGGTGGAACTCGTATGTATCCGTACGAAAGTGTTGAGGCAGCACTTGATGATGTGCTCCGTTTATCTGAAGGAATGACATATAAATGTGCAGCAGCAGATTTAGATTTCGGGGGAGGAAAAGCAGTAATTATTGGAGATCCACAAACCGATAAGTCACCGGCTCTTTTTCGCTCTTTTGGACAGTATGTTGAATCATTAAATGGACGTTTTTACACTGGGACGGATATGGGTACGACAATGGATGATTTTGTGCAAGCATTGAAAGAGACGAATTTTATTAGCGGTATACCCGAAGCATATGGTGGTGGGGGAGATACTTCCATTCCCACTGCAATCGGAGTTCTCCATGCCCTTAAAGCGACGAATAAGTATTTATTTGATGATGAAACATTAACTGGCAAAACATATGCGATCCAAGGTCTTGGAAAAGTCGGTTTTAAAGTATGTAAGCACCTATTAGAAGATGGTGCAAATGTTATTGTGGCTGATCTTAATAAGCAAGCAATAATGGAAATTGAACAAATCGGAAAAAAGTTAGGAAATCCTGTAACGGTTGTGAAAAGTGATGATATTTACTCTGTAGAAGCAGACATTTTTATCCCTTGTGCGATGGGCGGAATCCTCAATAATCAGACAATACCTCAACTAACAGTAAAAGCCATCGTAGGTTCTGCAAACAACCAATTAAAATATGAATCCCTCATCGATGAACTACACCAAAGAAATATCTTATATGCACCAGATTATATTGTAAATGCAGGTGGATTAATTTCCGTTGCAGATGAATTATATGGAGCAAATCAAGAAAGAGTGCTCAATAAAACAAAAACTATCTTTTCATCCTTATTAGAAATTTATGAACAGGCAGCGTTAGAAAGTATTTCAACATTAGAAGCGGCTAACCGAAAATGTCAAAAAACATTGGAGGAACAGAAAAACCGTAATAACTTTTTTAGCCGATTGAAAAGGCCAAAATGGAATTTTGATAAATAAATGGAGAGGATGATAGCTTAAAATGAAGGATAAATTTCCTTTGATGCAGTTGATAGATCAAGCGGGTAATATTGTATCAGAAGAATATGAGTCTTATATTACAGAAGAAAAAATCAAGAAATTCTACTATCATATGCTGCGCCTCCGAACGTACGATAGGAGAGGAAGGGCGTTGCAAAGGCAAGGTCGAATTGGGACATATGTGCCTTTTGAAGGGCAAGAAGGGGCCCAAGTAGGGAGCGCTCTCGCTTTAGATGAAAAGGATTGGATGTTTCCGACTTACCGAGATCACGGAGCAGCGCTTGCGTTTGGTGCGGAACTACATCGTCTATTACTCTACTGGAGTGGACGGGTGGAAGGGGCTGTTCCATCTTTAACAAAACGTATATTACCCGCATCAGTTCCAATCGCTACTCACCTTCCACATGCGACTGGTGCGGCAATGGCTGAAATGTATAGAGGAACAAAACATGCCAGTATCGCCTATTTTGGAGACGGAGCAACCTCTGAAGGCGATTTTCATGAAGGGATAAATATAGCCAGTGTATTTAAAGCGCCTGTCGTCTTTTTTAACCAAAATAATGGTTATGCAATTTCGGTACCAATAGAAAAACAGATGAATTCAGAGACCATTGCCCAAAAAGCGATCAGCTATGGGATACCGGGAGTTCGGGTCGATGGAATGGATGTATTTGCTGTTTATCTTGCTGTAAAAGAAGCGCTTGAACGAGCACGGCGTGGGGATGGACCAACGTTAATTGAAGCAGTCGTCTTACGCTTCGGTGCCCACACGACGGCGGATGACCCGACTAAATATCGTGATCAAGAAAAGATTGAGCAAATCCGGGATGAGGTTGATCCAATTTTACGATTAGAACGCGTAATGAAAAATAATGGTATGTGGGATGAAGCTTGGATTGACCAAACACGGAAGGAAATCGAAACCGAAATAAACGATGCGGTAGAACAGATGGAGTATTTTGATAAACCAAATCCTGCCGATATGTTTGATTATGTATTTGAAAAAGCTCCTTGGACAATTCAAGAACAGAAAGAAGCATTATTAGGAAGGAGTGGTTCGTAAATGGTCATGATGGATAATAGAATAACAGAACAAAAGATGACCTCGAAGCAAAACAAATACAATGTTATTCAAGCTATTAATGATGGATTAAAGACGATGCTAGCCTATGATGAAAATGTATTATTGCTTGGGGAGGATATTGGAGTAAATGGTGGAGTTTTTAGGGCAACAGAAGGACTACAAAAAGAATATGGAGAGAATCGGGTAATCGACACTCCACTTAGTGAAGCAGGATTCGTTGGTACGGCAGTCGGGATGGCATTAAATGGGTTGAAACCAGTTGTAGAGATTCAGTTTCTTGGGTTTATTTATCCAGCATATGAGCAAATCGCAACACATGTATCACGCATGCGTTCTCGGACATTAGGATTATACAGTTTGCCAATGGTAATCAGGGCGCCATACGGAGCGGGAGTTGGTGCCCCAGAAATCCATTCAGACAGTGTTGAAGCGCTTTTTACCCATATGCCAGGAATAAAAGTTGTCTGCCCTTCTAATGCGTACGATGCAAAAGGCTTACTCATTGCAGCGATTGAAGATCCGGATCCAGTGTTATTTCTTGAACCGATGCGATTGTACAGAGGTACACGTAAAGAGGTTCCTAGTGAGAAATATACGGTTGAAATTGGAAAAGGCTCCTATGTAAAAGAAGGGGAAGATGTTTCTGTCTTTGCTTGGGGGGCGATGGTTCCTGTAGCAGAAAAAGCAGCGCAAGCATTAGAGGCAGAAGGTATTTCTTCTGACGTAATTGACTTACGTACCCTTTATCCACTTGATAAAGATATTATTGCGGCATCTGTACAAAAAACAGGCAGGGCAGTCATTGTCCATGAAGCTCACGAAACTGGTGGAGTAGGAAGTGAAATTACGTCAATCATTAACGATACGTCTTTTTTATATTTAAAATCTCCAATTGAACGTGTTACTGGATTCGATGTACCTGTTCCTTTCTTTTCGCTCGAACATGATTATGTACCGACACCGGAGCGGGTCAAAGACGCTATAAAAAATTCGGTTGAATTCTAGGGGGTGGAGGGTTTGGAAGTTAAATTTCACGACATTGGCGAAGGAATGACAGAAGGGGAAATAGTAAATTTTTTCGTGAAAGTCGGTGACCAGATAGGAGTTGATGAACCCTTACTGGAAATCCAGACAGATAAGATGGTTGCAGAAATCCCTTCCCCAGTTGCAGGAAAAGTGACAAAGCTATTTTTTAAACCAGGAGATACGATTACGGTTGGAGAAACAATTATGGTTATTGATGATGGGAAAAAACAGGCGGTACCGGTAGCAGAAAAAAAACAACAAGAGTCGGAAAAACTAGATATAGAACGAGCCGGTAAAAAAAGAAGCTCACTGCCGAAGCGGTATAATGGAATTTTAGCTGCACCTTATACGAGAAAAATAGCGCGTGAATTAGGAGTAGATATCGAAAAAATAACAGGTACAGGGCGTGCCGGACGTGTTACCGAAGAAGATGTTTATGCATTCATGAATCAACAAAAACAAAAAGCCACTAAAGAAGATGTCCAACAAACAATAATACATGAGAAAACCGAAGTAGAGGAAGTTCCATTTAAAGGAATCCGTAAACAAATTGCTACTAATTTAACACGATCAGTTCGCACTATACCCCATGTAACGCATTTTGATGAGGTAGATATTACAAATTTACAAACGTATCGGAAAGAATTAAAAGCGGTTGGTAAAGATATTTCAATCGTTCCATTTTTCTTAAAAGCATTAGTGATAGCACTTAAAGATTATCCGGTCTTTAATGCAGAACTCGATGAAGAACAGGAAATTATACGCTTGCATAAAGCTTATCATATTGGTCTCGCTACAGATACGGAGGCTGGATTGCTTGTTCCTGTCCTCCGTGATGTCGATAAAAAGTCATTGCGGGAAACTCATAATGAAATGAAACAATTAACTGAAAAAGCACAACAAGGAAAATTAACGGTAAAAGATATGCAAGGTGGAACATTTACGATCAGCAATGTCGGTCCATTAGGAGGGACGTGGGCAACACCAATTATTAATCATCCTCAAACAGGCATTATGGCATTTCATAAAACGAAGCGGGTTCCGGTTGTGATGAAAGATGATGAAATTGCGATTCGATCCATGATGAATATTTCATTATCTTTTGATCATCGTGTTGCAGACGGTGCGGATTCCGTCCGATTTACTAATCGTTTTATTGAACTGATTGAAGAACCAAAAAGATTATTTATGGAGCTGATTTAAATACTTTCAGGTTTTCAAATTGAGTGAAATAAAAGTGTATTAGCCACAAAAAATCCGAACTATAATACAAACTTTCTTCATTAAAGTTTATATTAGTTTGGATTTTTTTCATTACTAATTTCCATAAACTGTGTAGTAACTCGAAGTAATATGGTTCTGTAAATATCTAAACAAAGTTGCAACGTAAAATACCGCTTCGGCAGAATACTTCGCTTTCCACGGGCACGGCTTCAGCCTCCGAAGCACAGGACGTGCAAGTGCAGGTGTTGCGATAGGACGTCGCGCACTTAACCTGCCTCGCGGAAAGACCACCGCTGCGGGGTCTTCAGACATGTGCTTTTCCCGTAGGAGTCTTCGTATTCTACCTACGCTAGTTGGAAAAGTAAACTTTGGTCATTTATTCAAAGCAACTGTTCTAGCGGAGGAAATACATGGAGACTCCTGCAGGAGGAAAGGCCTAGGTGAGACAACGCAGTGCGTAGCACAAGGAAGGCTCATCAGCCGCCTGCGGAAAGCGGAATGTATTTCCGTAGCGGTGGTTAATTACTGTCCGAATTTACTGCACAGTTTACTTCAACAACGAAATAAGGACTGACCGTTAAAATAGTAATATTTTAATCATCGATTTCTCTACGTTCGTCTTTAGAGTGGAACGTTTTCGGCATGTTCCATTCTACTTTTTTAACTTAAATTACAGTTTACTGTTGACAGTTAACCGTTAACCAAATATACTGAAAACAGATAAGATATATTAAATCATATATTTAATTCATTTTACGTTTTAAGTCATTGAAAACGGATACAAATATAAGCTGTTGGAGGATGATAGCATGAAAGATTCAATGAAAGTTGGGTTAAAGGAATCAATCACGGTTGAAGTAACCGAGGAAATGTTGGCTAAATTTGATGGTGAGTTAGTACATCCAACATATTCAACGGTAGCTTTGGTTTATCATATGGAGTTGGTTTCTAGAAAACTATTACTCCCACATTTAGAAGAAAATGAAGAAGGAATGGGTGCGGTTGTTTCACTTAAACACTTAGCTCCATCAGGACTTGGAACACAGGTAGAGATTACTGCTACTGTAACAGATGTTACGGAAAGAAAAGTTGTTACAAAAATAACTGCGACAAACTCACTCGGTCCAATTGGTGAAGGAGAAGTAGTTCAAGGAATCCTTGCCAAAAATTTGATAGAAAGTAAGATTGAAAAATCAATTAGAAATGAAATATTGGAAGGGGTTAAATGAAGATGATGCAATTAGAAAAAACAAAATTACAACAAGAAGATATTTTTAAAAAAATAGCAGGTCATGAGCAAGTGATGTTTTGTAACGACCCGGTTACTGGCCTACAAGCAATCATTGCGATTCATGATACAACGCTTGGCCCAGCTTTAGGCGGTACACGTATGTATCCTTATGAAAGTGTTGAAGAAGCCCTGGAAGATGTTTTACGTTTATCGGAAGGAATGACTTATAAATGTGCGGCAGCAGATATCGATTTTGGCGGTGGTAAAGCTGTTATTATTGGTGATCCAAAAACAGATAAATCTCCTGCATTATTTAGGGCGTTCGGTCAATTTGTTGACTCTCTAAATGGACGTTTTTATACAGGTACAGATATGGGAACGACAATGGATGATTTTGTCCACGCTTTAAAAGAAACGAATTTTATTAATGGAATTCCTGAAGCATATGGTGGAGGGGGCGATTCATCAATCCCGACATCCCAAGGCGTTATTTATGCATTAGAAGCAACGAATTATTATTTGTTTGGGGACAAATCGTTAGGTGGAAAAAAATATGCCATTCAAGGCTTAGGAAAAGTAGGTTTTAAAGTCGCAGAGCATTTATTAAAAGTGGGTGCCGACTTGTATGTAACAGATATCCATGAAGATGTATTGACAAAGATCCAGGAAAAAGGAAATGAGTTTAATAGAACAGTAACTGTTGTTTCGAGTGAGGATATTTATTCCGTGGATGCAGATATATTCGTCCCTTGTGCAATGGGGGCAATTATTAATGAACAAACTATTGCTCAGTTAAAAGTAAAAGCTATTGTCGGATCGGCTAATAACCAGCTAGCGCATACAGGTTTAGTTGAACAATTAATGGATAAAGGAATACTTTATGCACCCGATTATATCGTAAACGCTGGAGGGCTAATTCAAGTATCTGATGAATTATACGGTGTAAATAAAGAGCGAGTGTTACTTAAAACGAAAGCGATCTATGACCTACTCTTAGACATATACGATCAGGCAAAACAGCAGAAAATATCCACCGTAGAAGCAGCAGATCAAAAGTGTCAAAAAGTTTTGCACGAGCAAAAAAATCGAAATAGTTTTTTTAGTCGCACGCTAAGACCGAAATGGAATATCCAAAAATAAATTAGTGAAGCAATCTAAGTGAAAGGAAGATTATAGATGAAGGAGAAATATCCTTTAATGACAGTAGTTGATGAAACGGGACAGCTCGTTTCAGAACATTATCAATCAGAGGTAAAAGAAGAACAAGTAAAAACATTCTATTATAATATGCTGCGTTTACGTACATACGATAAAAAAGGAAAGGCACTACAACGACAGGGTAGAATTGGGACATATGTACCGTTTGAAGGACAAGAAGCATCACAAGTAGGCAGCGCATTAGCTTTGAACGACGAGGACTGGATGTTTCCTACTTACCGTGATCACGGGGCAACATTAACGTTTGGAGCAGATTTGGATAGGTTACTGCTTCATTGGAACGGCAGAGTAGAGGGTTGTGTCCCATCACTAACTAAAAAGATTTTCCCTGCAGCGATACCGATTGCTACCCAACTTCCTCATGCTACTGGCGCTGCGATGGCGGAAGTATATAAGGGGACTAATAATTGTTCTATCGTTTACTTTGGAGATGGTGCCACTTCAGAAGGCGATTTTCACGAAGGCATGAATATAGCAAGTGTATTTAAAGCACCTGTCGTTTTCTTTAATCAAAATAATGGATATGCGATTTCTGTTCCGATTGAAAAACAAATGAACTCCGAGACGATTGCCCAAAAAGCAGTTTCTTACGGTATTCCCGGAATCCGTGTAGACGGGATGGACGTATTTGCTGTTTATCTTGCAGTAAAAGAGGCGCTTGATCGGGCACGTCGTGGTGAAGGGCCAACATTAATTGAAGCGGTAACAATACGATTTGGCCCCCATACAACAGCAGATGATCCAACGAAATACCGTAATCAAGAAAAAATAGACGAAAAACGTGAACGATTAGACCCTTTATCTCGGGTAGAACGTCTAATGAAAAATCTACATATGTGGGATAAAGACTGGATAAAGAATATGGAGGATGAAATAGAAATAGAACTAAATAATGCGATTGATAGAATGGAAGCTTTCGAGAAACCAAATCCTGCTGATATGTTTGATTATGTGTTTGAGGAACCGACTTGGACAATTGCTGAACAAAAAGAAGCGTTGCTAGGAAGGATAGGATAATGATGATAAGTACAGTTAAAAATCAAGTAGAGCAAATAAATGTAGAGCATAATTCTCTCACATTAATCCAAGGAGTTAATGAAGGGCTTAAAACGATGCTACAAGAAGATGAGAACGTTTTACTGCTCGGAGAAGATATTGGTGTAAACGGCGGAGTCTTCAGAGCAACAGATGGATTGCAAAAAGAGTTTGGGGAGCGTCGTGTCATTGATACTCCACTAAGTGAAGCAGGATTTGTTGGAACTGCCGTCGGAATGGCTTTAAATGGCTTAAAACCAGTTGTCGAAATTCAATTTCTTGGTTTTATTTATCCGGCTTATGAACAAATTGCCACACACGTTACACGAACTCGTTCAAGAACAATGGGACATTATAATTTGCCAATGGTAATCCGTGCTCCTTATGGTGCTGGAGTAAGATCACCAGAAATACATTCAGATAGTGTTGAAGCACTTTTTACACATATGCCTGGAATAAAAGTTGTCTGTCCGTCCAATGCATATGATGCAAAAGGTCTTTTAATTGCAGCAATTGAAGATCCCGACCCAGTTTTATTTTTAGAACCAATGCGTTTGTACCGAGGGAAAAGGATGGATGTTCCAGCTGAAAAATATTCAATCAAACTAGGAAAGGGTGCAACAATCGAAACAGGGGAAGATGTTACCGTTTTTGCATGGGGAGCAATGGTTCCTATTGCTGAACAGGCAGCTAATGAAATGAAGGAACAAGGTATTTCTTGTGACGTCATTGATTTACGAACATTATATCCATTAGATAAAGATATCATTGCAAAGTCTGTACAAAAAACAGGACGTGTTGTTATTGTCCATGAAGCTCATGCAACAGGTGGGGTAGGTAGTGAGATTACTTCCGTTATAAATGATACGTCATTTTTATATTTGAAAGCTCCGATTGAACGAGTAACTGGATTCGATGTTCCTGTTCCATTGTTTGCAATTGAAAATGATTATTTACCAACTGCTGATCGTGTAAAAGAAGCGATTAAAAAAGTAGTGGAATTTTAGTAGGGGGTGAAACATTTGGATGTTAAGTTTCATGATATTGGTGAAGGAATGACCGAGGGAGAAATTCTACATTATTTTGTCCAAGTCGGTGATGAAGTTGCTGTAGATCAACCTTTAGTAGAAATGCAAACAGATAAAATGGTTGCAGAAATCCCATCTCCAGTTGCGGGAAAAGTGGAGGCTATTCATTTTAAACCTGGCGAAACGATTACCGTAGGGACTACGATTTTAGAAATAGATGATGGGAAAGAAAAAACAAAAAAACAGGCGGCTCCGGCTATGGAACAGCAAACGAAAAAAACGCTCCAACAAAAAACGGATACGGAGACATTTACACCGACAAATCGAATTAATCATGTAAAAGCAGCTCCTTATACACGAAAAATTGCTCGTGAACATGGAGTTGATATTGAGCAAATTATTGGAACCGGTAAAAACGGACGGGTCACGGAAGAAGATGTGTATAATTTTATCAATCAAGATCAGCCAAAAGAAGACCCAATAGTACAGACAACAGTTGAAAATACGCAGTTAGAAGTGGAACCAGATATTATTTCGTTTAAAGGGATACGTAAACAAATTGCAAAAAATTTAAGCTATTCTGTTCAGACGATTCCACATGTAACCCATTTTGAAGAGGTTGATTTAACAAATCTATTGGAGTTTCGCAAGGAGTTAAAAGCATCCGATAAACATATTTCAGTAGTTGCTTTCTTTTTGAAAGCTTTAGCGATTGCGTTAAAAGATTACCCGATCTTTAATGCGGAACTTAATGAAGAAAAGGAAGTTATTCAATTATATAAAGTTGTCAATATCGGTCTTGCAACAGACACCGAAGCAGGCTTATTAGTACCTGTTTTAAAAAATATAGGCGGAAAATCGTTACAACAAATTCAGATAGAAATGAAAGATTTAACTGAAAAAGCGCAACAAGGGAAACTAAGTGCAGATGAAATGAAAAATGGTACATTTACGATTAGTAATGTTGGACCTTTGGGTGGAGTTGGTGCAACGCCGATTATAAATCATCCACAAACTGGAATTATGGCCTTTCACAAAACGAAAAAAACACCGGTCATAATGGATAATGGTGACATGGAAGTTCGCGATATTATGAATATTTCTCTGTCCTTCGACCACCGGGTTGCTGATGGTGCAGATTCTGTGAGATTCACGAATCGATTTGTTGAATTAATCGAACAACCGAATAAGCTTTTAATCGAATTGGTATAGTAGTTTGCCTTAATTAATGCGTATATTCCTTCCAAAACCTCTGAAGGAATATACTGCTTGATTAAATGAAAAGATGATTGCTGCCTGTCCCCGAAATGAATGCGCTATCATGAAGTGGAAAAGAATTTAATATGACAAATAATGTTAGGTTAATACAAATTCATGCCGACAAACATATACGATATTATATATGTTTAATGGGGGATTATTAAATGGAGTAGTATACCTGAAAAGGCGGCATATTATCTAATGAAATTTTGAAAGGAGGAATAAACGGAATACTAAAGTTTACATTCCATAATGACATCATTTAACATAGTAGTATAACAATTTTAAAATTCTTAACTTACGAGTAAACGATAAAAGCATTTAGAATATTGAAGAAAATTAAGGAGATGTCCTATGTTTCGTATAAAAGCAGTACAAACCCCAAAATTGGGTGAAGCAATTCTAGTTACACTTGCTGTGATAGCAATTATTAGTTCAAGTATTATTTTTTTAGAAACGGTTCCCCATATTCCAATCGTTATTTCTATGCTGTTTTTAGTTATATATGGCTTGATAAAAGGAGTCTCTTATAAAGAACTTGAAAATGGAATAACAGACGGAGCTAAAGCAGGAATGGCCGCTACGTTTTTATTTTTCTTCATTGGGATATTAATAGCGTCATGGATGTTAGGTGGGACAATTCCGACTTTGGTCTATGTTGGCTTTGAATTAGTAACACCTAAATTTTATTTAGCAATTGTTTTTATTGTTACATCCATTATTGGAATAAGTGTTGGAAGTTCATTAACGACTGTCGGAACTATTGGTGTAGCGTTCATTGGAATTTCTAGCGCAATTGATGTTTCATTGGCGATGACGGCAGGTGCTATTGTATCGGGAGCATTTTTCGGTGATAAAATGTCGCCATTATCAGATACAACGAATATGGCTTCATCTATTTTGCAAGTTGATTTATTTGACCATATTAAAAATATGGGATGGACAACTATACCTGCATTTATTATCTCACTCATTTTATTTGCGGTTCTTTCGCCAAATATATCGGGAGCTAATTTTGGAGAAATGGAAGTATTCAAACAAGGTTTAATGGACACAGGGCTTGTTAGTTGGTATGGAGGAGTTATTCCAATCGTAGTTTTATTAATATTTTCGCTTAAAAAAGCACCCGCACTACTCGCCCTTGCAGCTGGTTCTGTTAGTGCGATTATCGTTTCCTTATTTAATGGGCCGAAGCCGCTTGGGGAAATTATGGGGATTTTATTTGGTGGATTCACATCCAATACTGGTGTTGAAGAAATCGATTCATTATTGACCCGAGGTGGGATGGAAAGTATGCTGTTTACCATTGGAATAGTATTGCTTGCCCTCAGTCTTGGAGGATTATTATTTACATTGGGCATTGTTCCAAGGCTGCTTGCTGCCATTGAATCAGCTTTAAAAAAGGTAAGCTCGGTCATCTTATCTTCTGCTTTAACGGCAATTGGAATTAACGTTTTAATTGGAGAACAATATCTATCCATTCTTTTAACTAGTGAGGCGTACGCATCTTCATATAAGAAGGTTGGCCTAAGCAATTTAAATTTAGCAAGAGTGTCTGAAGATGCCGGAACAGTTGTGAATCCACTTGTTCCTTGGAGTGTTTGCGGAGTCTTTATTACAAGTGTACTTGGCGTATCAACTCTTGCATACTTACCATTTGCATTCTTTTGTTTATTAAGTCCTATTTTAACTGTTTTTTATGGATATACGGGTAAAACACTTACTTATATAGAAGCAAGTGAGCAAGAAGACCAGGAGCCAGAAGTGTCTCTCGATATGAAAGGAAATACGATCGTATAAAAAATTTTTGACGAGAAATTAAACCTATAAATGAAAAAAACTAGCACGAACCAAAAATGGTTGTGCTAGTTTTTTCTTTAATACATTGGTAAATTGTCTGAAGGAGGTGTCATCGAATCATAATTAATTAACAATAACACTTTCCCTTGATCAAGTTTTTCTTCAAGTTCTTCTGATTCGAAAGGAGAATACCCCATGTTTTGTAATTTTTCCCGAAGTTCGTCACCTTTTTGTCGGAATATATTTCCTACAGCTGAACCGAGACCTTCTTCTTCAATTCCAATCGTATTAATATCAGCATTGTCTGCAAGTCGATTTGTCCGATCGTCATCATGTGTCAAAACATATAAATCTGTTCTGTCAACTCCTCTTGCAGTCAGTTCCTGAACTTCTGTAATTAAAGCTTGGTCATCAGTAAATTCTTTTACGCTAGGCTTCAAGTGTAATTCCTCCTTAGAGAAAACAATTCCTTACTGTTTAATTTTGCAGAATTCTGCAATTATACTTTGCAAAGTCGACTTATGTAAGCAATACCCGCTCACCTTAAAATTAAACAAAAAATTTTTAATAAATCATTTTTTTATTTTACTTTGAGGGTCGTTTTTAGTGAAATCTGTTTTTCTTCCATAACGGATTAAATCATATACAACACGGCCATTGCTTGGTTGTCCATCTGGATAATAGATGGGAATCGCATCAAATAATACAAAATAGAACGCATAAAAAACAAATCGGTGCCAAAAATTTGCTTCTAAAATTCCCTCAACTAATAGACTGTTCACAATTAATGCCATGAAAAGAGTCGAAATAATTGGTGATGCGTAAATTATCATATGCGTTAATTTGGAGTCTTTTTTTAAATCCTTATATGAACACCAGCTATAAGTAAAATAATAGCGGCGTACTTCAAATACTCCAAGTTTGAAAACTACAGGCCCAGAACCGATAGTTACTTTCGTTTCTTTTGCCCCAAATATTTTGCTTGTAAATAAGTATCCTAATTCTCTAACGAGAGAAACGACTGGCAATATGATAAATAGCGAAATAATTAAACTAATGAAATCGACTAGCCCTAAAATATCTTATACCTACTTTCCAAAATGAAGTTTTACTAGACCCATTCCCACTAGAAACATAATTTAACCTACTTTCGTTTTAGTTATTTAAAAGAGGGATATACAAGTAGTAACAAGGTAAGGAAAGGATGAAACTGTAATGACAGCCGAAATTGTAATTATGAATAAACGTGGCTTATCATTGGCTGCGGATAGTGCAATTACTAGCGGAGAAGATGGGGTTAGGAAGGTATATAATTCGGCAAACAAACTATTCTCTTTGTCAAAAAATCATCCAGTTGGGATTATGGTATATGGCTCAGCTTCATTTATGGAAGTTCCATGGGAGATCATAATTAAAACATTTAGTGATGAATTACGGGATGAAAAGTTTATGAATCTTACCGATTATATGAATCATTTTTTGGAATTTATTAAAGAAGAAAAGAAGTATAATCATCAAGAAGTTGAAGAAATCATCGTCTATCGTTTATTTTTTGATTCGTTAAAAGAAATAGTAAAAGAAGTAGAGGAAACGATGAAAGAAAACGAAGAGAAAGGAATGCAAATTGATGACCGGAATATTGCCGACTGGATCTATGATTGCGTAAAGAAAAAAGTCGCTTATTACAAAGAAACAAAAGCATTGATTGAATTAGAGTTTGAAAGTTTTAAAAGACAGTTTCGTCATATTATTGATGAAATATGTAAAGAGATAATACCAATTGAAACAGTGGAGGAACTTTTACAAGAATTGTACAAATTAGCATTTGAAGTTGTGAAACGGGATTATTTTAGTAATGGAAGCAGTGGATTTGTCATGGCGGGATATGGGGAAAAAGAAATTTTTCCTCATTTATTAAACTATCGTTTAGAAGGATTTGTCTTTGGGCAATTAAAATATAAAAAAATAGAAGAAAAAATTATAAGTTATACATCCGACCAAGATAATGGTACTACATCAATATCTGCATTTGGCCAAAAAGAAATGATTAATTCATTTATTTATGGAATCGAGCCGAATATGGAAGATGCAATGTTTGGAATTCTTGATAAAGTTTTAAAAAATTACCATGATCAGATGCAATATTTATTAAATATCTCTTTAACAAAGGAACAAGTTACAGCGCTTGAGAAAATGGGTAATACAATATATGAATCAATTGAAGATGCAGTTGAAGAGTATAAGGAAAATAATTACATGCAACCACTTTTAGAAATAGTTCGATCACTTCCGGTTAGAGAACTGGCGGAAATGACGGAAACGCTCATCAATTTAACCTCTTTTAAAAGACGTGTAACGAGAGTAACAGAATCTGTTGGACCACCAATTGATGTTGCTGTAATAACAAAAGGAGAAGGATTTGTCTGGGTGAAACGAAAACAAGTTGTTGAGCAAAAATAAATGGGATAGAAAGGAGAATGGGCATGGCAGGGGAAGGTAAAAACACAAACAAAGGAAGTTATTTTAATCTATCGGATGAAGACAGAATGGAACTAGAGCTGAAAAGAAAAGAAAAAGAAGAAAAAGAAATTGCCGCAGAAAAAGTTATGAAAAAAGTGAAAGAAAAATTTATGGATGAATAAATGTGGTCGAAACAAAAGTTTTATGTTCTAAACTAATCCGAACTATTCCCAAATTCTATTTAAGAAATGTATAATAGTTCGGATTTTTAGGTGTTATTGTAGACTATGTTGTTTCAAGTCTATTAAGTGCGGCTTTAGACTCAGCATGTTAGAAACCACTCAGCATCATTTCGATCGACTCGGCATGTTAGGAAACCACTCGTCATCTTTTTGAGCGACTCGGCATGTTAAAAAACGACTCAGCATCATTTCGATCGACTCGGCATGTTAAAAAACGACTCAGCATCATTTCGATCGACTCGGCATATTAAAAAACGACTCAGCATCATTTCGATCGACTCAGCATGTTAGGAAACCACTCTTCATCTTTTCGATCGACTCAGCATGTTAAGAAACCACTCGTCATCATTTTGATCGACTCAGCATGTTAGGAAACCACTCGTCATCATTTTGATCGACTCAGCATGTTAGGAAATCACTCAACATCATTTTGATCGACTCAGCATGTTAGGAAACCACTCGTCATCATTTCGATCGACTCAGCATGTTAAGAATCGACTCAACATCTTTTCGAACAACTTAGCATGTAGTGAAACGATTATCACCTTACGCTTCGGTGAATTATTTTATGTCGTCGTTAGAGCTAAATATAAATGAAGAGTCAATATCTATAAAAAATACATTTAATCTTTATTCAGAGTAAAGTATCTTCGTCTACTAGAATGGATAATTGTAATGAAAAGATCTGTAATAATTCTTTAACACAATTGATAAAACTGTATAGAAATGCATAATGACAAGCTCTAAGGAGTTACATTGGAGAAAAATCGACAATCTTTGCCAAAAATATGTTTATCATATGTTGTACGTGGAATAACAGCTACTGAAGGCAAAGGACATGATGCCTAAATCTTATTCAAAGGAGCTGTTATTAATGGCTAAGAAGAATAGAAAAAAGATGTCAGTCGAAGAAGCGGGTCAAAAGGGTGGAAAAGCAACTGCTAGGAACCATGACCGAGAATTTTACGAAGAAATAGGTCAAAAGGGTGGAAAAGCAACTTCCAGAAACCATGACCGAGAATTTTACGAAGAAATAGGACAAAAAGGTGGAAAAGCGACTGCAAGGAATCATGACCGCGAATTCTATGAAGAAATAGGACAAAAGGGTGGAAAAGAAACTGCCAAAAATCATGACCGAGAATTTTATGAAGAAATAGGTCAAAAAGGTGGAAAAACGACAGCTAAAAACCATGATCGCGAATTCTATGAAGAGATAGGAGAAAAGGGCGGTAAAAAACGTAGCCGTAAACGTAGAAACATGTAAAAAGTAAATATATTCGCATCCCTGGAGACCGCGTAATTACGCGGTCTCTATTTTTTTCTTTCCCTATTTCCCTATAATTGCTCTTATGCCTTGAATGATTAATGCAACTGCAAATATAATCATGATTAGTCCACCAATAATAGTGAATATATTTGACAATTCAGGAGTAATTATCGCAGAAGTTGGTAGATTAGCTAATGCGTAACCAGCTAGAATACAGGCTAGGTAAAGCAAGGAAACTTGGTTCATTTTCCTCCCTCCTTCCTTCTCTATTATCTTATTAATTTAAAAGTAATCTGAATGGATGTTTGTAGAAAGATTAGCAAAAATAATTATCTGCCTACTTGATTAATGACTTCTTCATGGTTTCATTTTTGTTAAGAAAACGATACGATATAATATAGACCTTTTATTAATATAATTGGTATGTAATTAGATTTTAATTGTCTTAATGTAAGAAAAAGGAGCATTTTTATGAATGAAACGATTCAAAAATTAACACCCCAATTACAAAAAATCTTTCAACACCTACATGCCAATCCAGAAATTAGTTGGCAGGAATTTAACACAACTGACTATATTCAGTCCCTTTTTGCAAAGGAAAATTGTAAAATTTCTACGTTTGATGATCTCCCTGGACTAATCGTTGAAATTGGAAGTGGCAAACCTGTCGTAGCGTTACGGGCAGATATTGATGCCCTATGGCAAGAAGTAGATGGAAAGTTTCAAGCTAATCATTCTTGTGGACATGACGCCCATATGACGATAGTAATCGGAACTATTTTAAACCTACTTCGCAGTGATGTCCCTCTTACAGGTACATTTCGATTTATCTTTCAACCTGCTGAAGAAAAAGGTACTGGAGCTTTAGCGCTAGTTAAAAAAGGGATTGTAGATGATGTAGACTATTTATATGGAATGCATGTAAGACCAATTCAAGAATTGCCACATGGTAAATTCGCTCCAGCAATTCGTCATGGGGCTGCCTGCTTTATGAAAGGCGAAATTATTGGAGAGGATGCCCACGGCGCAAGACCTCATTTAACGGCAAATGCTATCCAAGTTGGGAGTGAATTTTACCAACATTTAAATCAAATTCAACTTAACCCAATGGTACCTTATTCCGCAAAATTGACTTCTTTTCAATCGGGTGGAAAAAGTATCAATATTATTCCAGGAAGCGCTACGTTTTCAATCGATATTCGTGCACAAACGAATGATGCTATGTTTGAATTAATAAATCAGATCCATAAGATTAGTGAGATGCTAGCAGATTATCATCGAGTGAAGATTAAACTTGAAACGGTTTCAAATGTTGCTGCAGCAATTATCAATGAAGATGCTGTGAAAAAAATGAAAAAAGCAATTATTGACAGTGTGGGAGAAAATAATTTAGCACCGATTATTGAAACAACTGGTGGGGATGATTTTCATTTTTATACAATAAAACGTCCAGACTTAAAAGCGACGATGCTTGCCATTGGTTGTGATTTAGCTCCCGGTCTTCATCATCCAGATATGACTTTTAATCATGAAGCAATTCCAAAATCGATTGAAATTTTATCAAATGTCTTAATAAATACGGTAAAAGCGCAGTCTTAAGGGAGATGAGAATCATACAAACGATTGAAATCCGTGAAATAACAACAATTGAAGAGTTGCATCAGTTGCAACAAGTTGAACGTGCGGTTTGGGAGATGCCGTCAATCCCCATTCATCAGACGTTTACAGCAATGAAAAACGGTGGCATCATACTCGGAGCTTATTCCGGGGAAAAAATGGTTGGATTTTTATACAGTTTTGCAGGATTTGACAGCAACTCTGTCTATCTATGCTCACATATGCTCGGTATTTTACCAGAATACAGAAAAGCTGATCTTGGAGTCAAAATGAAATTAAAGCAGGCACAACTTGCTAAAGATAAAGGATATGACATGATTACGTGGACATTTGATCCATTGGAAAGTAAAAATGCCTATCTTAATTTGCATAAATTAGGAGCGAGAGGTGCAGTTTATCGGGCTAATCATTATGGAGATTTAAATGACAAATTAAATCAAGGTTTACCGACAGATCGGATCCTAATTAAATGGGACTTAAATAAGTCTACAAAGAAGCGTGAAAATCACTCATTGGATATGGAGAAAGTGTTGCTTACGGCAGACAAATTTGGCAAACCGATTGCGTCGGACGTCACAGGTACATTATCGTCAGACAAGTGGTTTGTCGCAATACCACGGGATATTCAAACGATGAAGCAAACAGATTTTGAATTGGCAAAAGAATGGCGCTATCAAACGAGAAAAATTTTCAAGCAATTATTTGCTGTAGGATACCAAGCGACAGATTTATTACTAGATACGAACGAAAATTTTATTAGTTTCTATGTATTCACGAAATAATTTTGGAGGGAAAGAGATGGCACTAGTTATAGAAAAGATCAAACTACATCATTTAAAAATGACATTGAATGATCCGTTTTCAACGAGTTTTGGGACGTTTCAAGAGAAAGAATTTTTTATTACCGAAATGATAGATGGCAGTGGCAACCGAGGTTTTGGCGAGTCTGTTGCATTTACAAGTCCATGGTATAGTGAAGAAACTGTACAAACAAATTTGCATATGATGACTGACTTTCTTATACCTATTTTAAAAAATAATGAAATTCATCATCCAGATGAGGTTTTTGACCTGTTTCAGCCAATTAGAAGAAATAATATGGCAAAAGCTGCACTTGAAGGTGCGGTATGGGATCTGTATGCGAAACAAAAAAATATTCCTTTAGCAGAAGCGCTAGGAGGAGAAAGAAAAACAATTGATGTTGGAATCAGCCTTGGTATCGAGCCGACTGTAAACGATCTACTAAGAAAAATTGAACATTATGTACAAGAAGGGTATAAACGAATCAAAATAAAAATTAAACCGGGATATGATGTCGATGTTCTGAAAGAAGTACGGCGTGTATTTCCGGAGACTAAAATAATGGCTGATGCAAATTCGGCATATACATTAAATGATATCGATCATTTACGAAAATTAGATGACTTAGATTTAATGATGATTGAACAACCGCTCGCACATGATGATATTATTGATCATGCGAAACTGCAGAAGGCAATGACAACACCTATATGTTTGGACGAGAGTATACATTCTCTTGAGGATGCTAGAAAAGCAATTGAACTAGAAAGCTGTAAAATTATTAATATTAAGATCGGACGTGTCGGTGGGTTAACAGAGTCAAAACGAATTCATGATTATTGCAAGGAAAAAGGCATCGATGTTTGGTGTGGTGGCATGTTAGAAGCGGGCGTTGGTCGTGCACATAATATTGCACTTACAACCTTATCACAATTTACGTTGCCTGGTGATACTGCTGGATCTTCTCGTTATTGGAAAAAAGATATTATTGAGCCGGAAGTTATTGTCGAAAACGGCGTCATTAATGTCCCAACAAAGCCGGGAATTGGGTATGAGATTGATGAAAAGGCATTAGAAGAGTTTACGCTTAGTACAAAGGAATTTAACTTATAGTTATTATTTCAACACCTTGGGAAAGTGTCCTTTAGATTCTTTGTTTTGGAGAAACTTTTTTATGCAAATTCCAATACATCAGTTTTTTTGTTAACCGGCTATTTTGCGAAATGACCATGGCATGTGCGTTTAACCATGCAAATTACGAAATAACCACGTACTATCTATTTTAATCACGGGGAATTGGAATCCCGCGCCTTTGATCTCGTTGGAAAGAATTGAGAAGAGCCTCGCTGCGCCCTCCCGCGCCTTTGATCTCGTTGGAAAGAAGTGAGAAGAGCCCTGCGGTGCCCTCCCGCGCCTTTGATCTCGTTGGAAAGAATTGAGAAGAGCGCCGCTGCGTTCTCCCGCGCCCTTGATCTCGTTATAAAGAAGTGAGAAGAGCGCCGCGGTGTCCTCCCGCGCCCTTGATCTCGTTATAAAGAATTGAGAAGAGCGCCGCGGTGTCCTCCCGCGCCCTTGATCTCGTTGGAAAGAATTGAGAAGAGCGCCGCGGCATCCTCCCGCGCCTTTGATCTCGGTGAAAATAGTGAGAAGAGCGCCGCTGCGCCCTCCCGCGCCCTTGATCTCGTTGGAAAGAAGTGAGAAGAGCCTCGCGGCGTCCTCCCGCGCCCTTGATCTCGTTGGAAAGAATTGAGAAGAGCGCCGCGGCATCCTCCCGCGCCTTTGATCTCGGTGAAAATAGTGAGAAGAGCGCCGCGGCATCCTCCCGCGCCTTTGATCTCGGTGAAAATAGTGAGAAGAGCGCCGCTGCGCCCTCCCGCGCCTTTGATCTCGTTGGAAAGAAGTGAGAAGAGCCCTGCGGTATGTGTGTTTATCCACGCAAATTATGAAATAATCACACGATATCTATTTTAATCACGAGGAATTGGAAATAACCGCGGCATACGCGTGGTTAACCATGCAAATTACAAAATAACCACACAATATTTGTTTTAGCCGCGGGAAGAAGAAATAAACAGAAGTTACTATATTAATCTGCTAAATAAATAACAGCTCTTCCTTCAACCGGAAGAGCTGTTTCAAATGGTTTTTAAAAGTTTGAGCACTTCATCGGCTGTTTTCATTGAAAGTGCTTTTTCTACTAAAAGCTCCATGTCTTTTTTATTTATTTTTTTCAATTGGCTTCGAGCTGGAAGTATTGAGGATGCGCTCATGGAGAACTCATTTAGTCCCAGGCCTAATAAGAGCGGAATCGCTTTTGGGTCTCCGGCCATTTCTCCACACATTCCAACCCATTTACCTTCTGCAAGTGCTGCATCAACCACTATTTTCACTAAGCGTAAAATTGCCGGGTGATATGGTTGATATAAATATTCTACATGTTCATTCATACGATCGGCTGCAAATGTATATTGAATGAGGTCGTTAGTTCCGATACTAAAAAAATCTACTTCTTTAGCAAATTGATCGATCAGCATTACTGTAGCCGGAGTTTCTACCATAATTCCGACTTCCATATTCCCAACAGGTATATTCTGTTTTTGGAGTTTCTGTTTCTCTTCAATAAGAATTCGTTTAGCTTCATGAAATTCATCAAGCGTTGCGATCATTGGAAACATAATTTTTAAGTTTCCATAGTTACTGGCCCGGATTAAAGCACGTAATTGTGTTCTGAAAATGGTCATTTCCTCTAAGGAAAACCGAATTGCACGAAGTCCTAAAAAAGGATTCGTTTCTTTTGGCATATTTAAGTAGGGGAGCTGTTTATCCGCTCCAATATCTAGTGTCCGAACAATGACCGATTTCCCATCCATCTCCTGTAACACAGTTTTGTATGCATCAAATTGTTCCTCTTCAGTAGGTAAAGATGTTCTTTCCATGTACAAAAATTCTGTCCGGTACAGTCCAATTCCTTCAGCACCGTTAGCCTTAACTTGTTCCAAATCTTTTGGTGAACCAATATTTGCAACTAATTCTACTTGGTAGTTATCTTTTGTGACAGTAGGTTTTTCTTTTAATAATTCCCATTCCGCACGCTGTATAACAAGTTTTTCTTGTCTTTTCCTATATTTTTCTTGAATTATTTCAGAAGGATTAACAAAGATTTCACCAGTCATTCCATCGATGATGATGTTATCACCATTTTTAATTTTTTGTGAAGCATCTTTTGTTCCAACAATTGCTGGAATTCCCATTGTTCTAGCCATAATGGCAGAGTGAGATGTCCGACCGCCAATATCTGAAATAAAGCCTTTTACATATATTTTATTAATTTGAGCCGTATCAGATGGGGTCAAATCTTTAGTAATTAGAATAGTCTCTTCTGTGATTAGTCCGGGATTTGGTAATGTTTTACCAAGCAGATGTGCGAGTACACGTTTTGTCACATCTTTAATATCTGCAGATCTTTCCCGCATATATTCATTTTCCATTTGTTCAAACATATCAATGAATGAAGTTGTTACTTTAGATAGAGCAGATGCAGCGTCTATTTTATCATTGGTAATTTTCTCTCGAATAGCGGAAAGAAAATCTGGATCTTGTAAAACTAGTAAATGTGCATCAAAGATTCGCGCATTTTCTTCTCCTTGTAATTCGGAGACTTTATCACGAATTAGGTTTAGTTCATCTTTCGCTCTCTCTAAAGCATTATGTAATTTAGTGATTTCAAAATCACTATTTTCAACTGGCTTTTTTTCAAAGGATAAATCAGGTTCAATTAGTTTATAAGCTTTTCCAAACGCAATACCACTTGATGCAGCAATGCCTTCTAAGCTTAATGACATTAGTTAGCTATCCCTTCTTTAGTAAATAATTCTTCAATATTTTTCATTGCTTCCTCTTCATCATGCCCGTCAATGATCATGGTAAATTTTGCACCTTGCGCGATACCTAACGACATCACACCCATAATTGATTTAACATTTACTTTTTTATTTTGATATTCCAATTCCACGTCTGATGAAAAGCGGCTCGCAACTTGTACTAATTGTGTAGCTGGTCTTGCGTGCAATCCTGTTTCTCCTGTTACGGTAAATTCTTTACTTATCATGTTTGATTTTCCTTTCTTCTGTTTCGTATTTACTGGGTGAATACTTGTATTTTTTACTAGCATACTATGCTATAACTATAATTAAGATTACCATATAAAGCGCATCTTATGTAACAAATTAGCTAGTGAAACGGAAATTTAATTTTAAAACGATAAATACCCAATTTTATTAGAAGATAAACTTCTATTTTGTAAAATGCTGAAAGGAAATTTTATATGAAAAGAAATATGATACATATAACCGTTTTAACAGTCGGATTAATTGCTATTATCATTTGGATTTTAGAACTTAAACAGGGAAAAATCCCCCTAACAGACCAAATAACGAGAGGGTTGGTAGAGGAGGTTGCAGGCACTAGAGTATATACTTTTTTTCGAGGTATGACAGAGCTTGGCAGCAAGTCTTTTGTCATCCCATTTGTAATTGTCATGATGGTTGTTTTGTGGATTGCTTACAAAAAAGTCTTTCCAGCCATTATTTTTGGTTTTGGGACACTTGGCGCTTCGATGTTGAATCGGTTTATTAAACACCTTATCGCTAGGGAACGTCCTAGTATTTCGAAAGAACTTGATGCTCTCGGATTTAGTTTTCCCTCCGGACATGCGGTTACTTCCATTGTTTGTTACGGATTATTAGCATATTTTCTTAGCGAACGATTTCCAAATCGGAAGGTAAGCATTCGGATCTTTTTTGGCATGCTGATTGTTTTAATAGGGATGAGTAGATATTTTATTAATGTACATTATCTTACGGATGTGATCACAGGTTTCTTTGTTGGATATGTTTATGTTCTACTGTTAATTTTTCTAAATAAAAATATTCAAGCACGGCGAACGTACGAAAAATAGTCCTTTTATCCTGTATGAAATGTGCCTAATTTTCTTATATAATTAATATAAAGAAAATGACAGTATGTAGCACATAATGGGGTGGAACAGTGGAGGAAAAATCATTTTCAATGCGACTTGCTCATTATTTACGAGCAAGATTTTCATTTTTATCGATTACAACGTGGGAAGAAGAACGATTAATTCGTGATATTAAACGTATCTGTTCAGATAAAAAACAGATTAAAACAGTTCGACAAGTTTATACATGGAGTGTAACGGAAGGATTGCTTTCGGATCAAGACACTTCACTTAGTAAATACAAGCAACCGATGCAAGTTCTAAATCAAATTGAAAAAATTGATGAACCTGCCGTAATTATTTTAAAAGATTTTCATATATTTTTAGGGCATGGTGGACAGACAGATCATGCAGTGGTCCGCCGAATACGTGATTTAGTGTCTGTCATTGAACATGATCCGAATCCGAAAAATGTTATTTTTGTGTCGCCGACATTTGATATTCCAATGGAACTGCAAAAAGATATTATGATTGTCGAATATGGATTACCGACGTATAAAGAGATAGAAAAAGTATTGGATCAAATGATAAAGTTAAATGAAAATAATCCGCGTATTACTGTCGACTTATCGAATGCAGAAAAGGAGCTAGTTGTAAAAGCCGCTCTTGGACTTACCATTCAAGAGGCAGAAAATGCATTTGCTTTATCGATGGTTATGGACGGAAGACTAGATATTAATACGGTGGAACATGTTTTAAGTGAGAAACAACAAATTATTAAAAAGAATGAGATTTTAGAGTACATACCCCAAGATCCGAGCATGGAAGATATCGGCGGGCTTGAAAATATAAAACGTTGGCTTAAAAAACGAAACAATTCATGGATGGATTCAGCTAGTGAATATGGACTACCTGCACCTAAGGGATTATTAATTACAGGGGTACCCGGATGTGGAAAGAGTTTGATCGCCAAAGCAGTTAGTTCATTGTGGAAACTACCGCTTTTAAAACTAGACATGGGTAAAATTTTTAGTGGAATTGTTGGTAGTAGTGAGGAAAATATGCGAAAAGCGATTGAAACTGCTGAAGCAATTGCTCCATCCATTTTATGGATTGATGAAATTGAAAAGGGACTTGCTGGAACAAGTTCATCTGGAGATAGTGGAACCTCCTCAAGAATCTTTGCAACTTTTTTAAATTGGATGCAAGATAAAACAGCACCTGTCTTTCTTGTTGCAACTGCTAATGATATTCAGCGTTTACCACCTGAGTTTTTACGTAAAGGACGGTTTAATGAAATATTTTTTGTCGATCTCCCAACTGTGACTGAACGTAAAGGAATTTTTAAAATTCATATTGAAAAACGGTTGAAATCAGAAAAAGCTAGAGGTGAATTTCCACTCACGAATGAAACATATGAGCATCTTGCTAATTTGACAGAAGGATTTATCGGTGCTGAAATTGAACAAGTTGTTATTATCGGGTTATTTGAAGCGTATGCTGAAAATCGTGGATTACAAGTGAAAGACCTTGAAAAAGCAATTGAGGAAATTGTTCCATTATCGATTACACAGTCAGAAGAAATTAAAAGATTACGAGAATGGGCAAGTGTCCGCGCAGTTACTGCTACACTTCGCGATGATCGCAGAGAATACGAAGAAGTTGCGGAGGAAGAGAAAAAATCCCTTCCAGAAGATACAAGTGATATACATTCGAAACGTGGAGGAAGAATGTTAGATTTTTAAACTAAAGGAGGAAGAAATTTGAGTTTATCATTGACTTTAATTCCGATTGCAATTGCTGCTTCATCTGTTGTTTCGTATGCTTTGCAAGATAAGATTGACGAAGGAATTTACTATAAAATTGATACAAACTTAAAAGATGAAAACATTTTAACAGAGGCTCTTAAAAACCGTGGGTGTAAAGTCTCGCTTGATAAAAGACAGATTGAATCGACACTAGGGAATGTTGAAATAGTTTTTCAACGCCAAGAAGATGATACAATTAGTGCTGTTTTTCATAAAGACATTCCTCTTAAAGATGCCGAGGAATTTGTGAAAAATACACATGAAGAATATACGAGAATCGTACAACAAAAAACATATCATAAATTAGTAGAACGAGCTAAAAATGAAGGATTAATACTTGAATCCGAAAAACGGAATGAGGAAGACACAATTGTTTTAACATTCCAGGTAGGAGAGTAGGACAATGGAGAAAAAAATAAGATTGGAGATAACTGCTTCAGGTGAAATTCGTGCAAAAACGATTGGAATGAATGATGAAGAATGTTTGGATTATGTGGAAATTCTAGAAAGCTTATTGGATGCTGAAACAGTAGATTCTGAATATACCGAGGAGTTTTTACTTGCACAACAGTTGCAATATCAAAAACAGCAAACACAGGTTGAAGAACAAATGGAAATTAAAGGAGACTAAGGACAATGAATCCAATAACTCCTTTAGGAAAAAAGTGGGAATGGTCTAGATCAATTTGGTTATGTTGGCTGCTTTTTCCATTTGGCTTTTTTTCCTTTATTAGCTTTTTTTATATTGGTGCACGAGCAAAAAAAATGAAGTGGCTAATTTCTGGATTTATTTATTTACTAATTGTTGTTCAATTTTTTCTAGTTGATGAGCATTTCAATGAGGAACATATTGTCTATGATCTTTCAGTAGGTCTTGTGATAATGGGCTGGATCGCCGCTTTTGTTCAAGCTTTTTTGGGACGAATTGAATATTTGCAACTATTAGCAAGGCGGATTGCACCCGATAAAATGCCACCTTTAATGGTACAACCAAGAAACCAACAAATACGAACTCGTAGTACTATTACGCCATCTACAAAGCCTGCGCCGACTAAACACCCGATGAAACGAAAGAAGAATCGTAAAAAAGCCCAAAAAAAACCAACCTTTGTTAACATAAATAATGCAACGGAAGCACAACTAAAGAAGTTGCCGTCTGTCGGATCTTTTATGGCAAAAGAAATCATTATTGTTCGAAATAAAGTTTCTGCATTTACGTCGTATACTCATTTAGTAAACTCGTTAAACGTGAAGCCACATGTCTTAATTAAAGCAAAACCATATATTGTTTTTTCGGATGAAGAATTAAGAAATAAACGTAAAAATGATAATAACAGACAAAATAAGCAAAATCAGCATAAACCAGATCAACAGCAACTAGAAAGAAGAAAACAAACTGGAAGAGTTGTTGATTACTAAAAACTGTTATAGATTTACTCAAGCAAGGTTTTGAGAAAGTAAAACAGCATCCAGAAAGGTTAGTGGATAAGTAATGGAAGTACAACTTCATCGATTTTTACCGTTAACGACGGCAGAAGGTCCAGGTCGTCGCGCTTGCGTATGGGTACAAGGTTGTCCCATCCATTGTAAAGGATGTGGAGTTCCATGGACATGGAATCCTAATAAAGGTACCCGTATATCTGTCGATGCAATTTGGGAAATGATTATGAAAAGTAAAAATGAAGAAAATATTGAAGGAATAACATTTCTTGGTGGTGAACCTTTTGAACAGGCGGAGGCACTTGCGGAGATTGGGAGACGAGCACGAGCTGATGGACTTAGCGTGATGACGTTTAGTGGATATTATAAAGAACAACTTGAAAAGATGAATAAACCTGGATGGAAAGATTTGTATGATGTAACAGATCTTTTTATCGATGGACCATTCGAACATGATAAATTAGATAAGCAGCGTCCATGGGTTGGGTCAACGAATCAACGTTTTCACTTTTTAACCGATCGTTATAAAGCGTTGGAAACTGATTTAGTAAAATTGCCTGATCGACTGGAAATTTATTTAAAGAAAGATGGAACAGTAGAAGCAAACGGTATGGTACCATCTGAAATATGGGATAGATTGTTTAAAAAAATATAATTTGTATACTTAGTCAAAATTGAAAACTTGACGTAAAAGGCCGTTATAACTGATAACGGTTTTTGTCTTTTTTAGGAAGAAGTTATTTTAAGACTAGGGGCGATGGACGTAACGGCGGGTTACGGAATACAGCGGCCTAATAATTTTATCTGCGAGTTGCCATTTGATAACGGCGGATCGACGGTGATTTCGGCGGTTGCGTGATTTTATCGGCGGAGCAAATAAATAAATTGGCGGCTGATGAATTTTAATGGCGCTAACGGTTTCATCGGTGGGAAATCTTTTAAATATCGGAGTCTAGCTTTGCGGGTTCTGAGAATAACGGTCACATTCATTCACATTTATTTTTGGAATTAATTTACATGGAATTTATTATTCTATCGGACAAGGCAAGATGAAAAAATATAATTGACTTTTTTTCCTGTTCCCTGTATTATAGTACATAATTCATATAAAACAAAGTAGTAAAGTATGGATTAAAAACGTATAAAAAGGGGAAACGCAATGAAAGTCTCAAGGTTATTGTTTATTTTTACAATTTTAACAACATTACTTCTCGCTGCTTGTGGTTCAGAAACAGCAGGAGATGGTGAAGATAAGACAACAATTCGAGTTGGAACTTCACCTGGACCTTATAGTGAGTTGTTTATTGATGCGATTGTACCGATATTGGAAGAGGAAGGATATACGGTTGAAACAACTGATTTTACGGAATTATTACAAGCCGATATCGCACTTGACGAAGGTTCAATTGATCTGAATGTTGACCAACATACAGCATACTATGAAAACTTTAATAATGAAAAAGGTGCGAACCTAACAAGTATTACACCAATTCCGACGGTACCAACTGGTATTTTCCCGGGTCGAAAAGATTCACTTGATGACATTGAAGAAGGGGATGTCATTGGAATTCCGAAAGACCCATCCAATGCGGCAAGAGCTTATGCTGTATTACAAAAAGCTGGATTAATTACATTAGAAGATGATGTAGAATTAGTAAAAGTGACACAAAACGATATCGTAGAAAATGAACTTAATCTTGATATACAAGAAATGGATTCTGCGCAAATTCCACGTGCTTTAGACGATCTTGATTATGGTGTTATTCCGGGAAGTATTGTCTATTCATCTGGAGTCGATGCATCCTTAAGTTTACTTCATGAAGATATATTAAAAGATTTAGAACTTGTTGCAGTAGTTGATGAGAAAAATAAAGATACAGATTGGGCTCAAGCTGTAAAAGCGGCTTATGAATCCGATGAATTTAAAACATATATGGAAGAAAATAACGAAGATGGCTATTGGTTTATACCAGAAGAAATTAGATAAAAATCATTAAAATCCGTCCTATATTGGGCGGGTTTTTTCTATACGTAAAAATGCAGAGTGGATAATGAAGATTTTAAGTGGATTATTTAAGAAGTCTGTTCGATTCTTAGAATGTCGAGCGAGAGGATTCCTTAGAAGTCGAGTCAATCTCTAAGATGATGAGTGGATTTTCAAAACTAGTAAATTCGGAATTACATAAAAAAAGCTGCCATTCATTGACAGCTTTTAAAAAACTTTTATTGTACATGAATTTAACTTTCTCTTCTTACTTTTCTTGCTAACCAATTTCCAAATGACTGCATAAATTGTACGAATATGATTAATACAATTACAGTAACAAGCATTATAAATGAATCAAATCGCTCGTATCCATAACTGATTGCTAAGTCTCCGATTCCGCCGCCGCCGACAGCTCCAGCCATTGCAGTTGCACTAAGTAAACTAATGGTCGCAGTAGTTAGGCTTAAAATTAATGAACCAAGTGCTTCTGGGAGCAAAAAGTACCATATTGTCTGCATCGGAGTGGCACCCATCGATTCAGCTGCTTCAATAATTCCATCATCCACTTCTAAGATTGAATTTTCCACCAAGCGGGCAATAAAGGGAGCCACATAAATAATTAATGGAACAATTGCTGCCGGAGTTCCGATTGAAGTGTTAACAATTAAACGAGTAAATGGAATAATTGCGACGAGTAAAATAATGAACGGTAAAGATCTGACCATATTAATAATTGGATTTAACATATTAAAGATAATCTTATTTTCTATAATGCCACCAGAACGTGTGACAACTAGTAAAATGCCTAATGGAATTCCAATAATTGAACCGATGATTAAAGAAAATCCGACCATATAGAATGTATCGACCATCGCTTGTAGGAATTGGTCTAGGGTGACGGTAGTAGAGAACATAACTATGCCAACTCCTTCGCGTTAATGTCTATTGCTTGTAAAAATGATATAGCTTCATTAATAGAATTGCCGGCTAATTGGATAATCATGTGACCGACTGTATCGTCTTTAATTTCATTCATTGTTGCATAAATAAAATTAACATTCACATCAAACTTTTTTATTAACTCATTAATTACAGAGTTAGTTTTGTCAGTAAAGTCAATTTTAAATAATCTACTTCCTGGAATGTGCTTTATTTTTTGACGAACACTTTCAGGCAATTCATCTTGAATCACTGTTCGTACAAAGTTTTTAGTCGAAGTGTGCTCTGGATTTCCAAATACATCCAATACGTTACCTTCTTCGATTACTTTTCCGTCTTCCATTACTGCGACCCTATTACATATTTTTTGAATGATGCTCATTTCATGGGTAATGATCATAATCGTAATATTATATTCTTCATTAATTTTCTGCAGTAACTGTAATATAGAATCTGTTGTCTGCGGATCAAGTGCTGATGTTGCTTCATCGCATAAAAGAATTGACGGGTTTGTAGCTAGCGCCCGTGCAATTCCGATTCGCTGTTTCTGTCCGCCAGATAATTCGTTTGGATAACTGTTAGCTTTGTCTTCTAACCCTACGAAATGAAGAAGTTCCATGACACGATCTTTAATTACTTGCTTATTTTCTTTTGCTAAAATAAGTGGAATTGCGATATTTTGATAAATTGTTTTAGAGTTTAATAGATTGAAATGTTGAAAAATCATTCCAATATTTTTTCTAAGAGCTCGTAATTCACTCATTGGATACGTACTTAAATCATTTCCATCAATGATAACTTTTCCAGCGGTCGGTTTTTCCAAATAATTTACAAGCCGAATTAATGTACTTTTACCAGCCCCACTAAAACCGATTACTCCAAAGATATCCCCTTTATTTACTTGCAAATTTACATTACTTAATGCTTCTGTTTCGGTGCCATTTCGTTTATATATTTTTGAAACATTTTTTAATTCAATCAAGACATTTCTCCACACTTTCATGTATTATTCCTATAAACTTACTATACATTGTAGTGAGGCTGATTGCAAGAGGGAATCAAGATGATATACTACTGTATTGAACATTTATTTATGTCACAAATATATGATTCGTGAAAAAACCACTGTTGCCGCGGCATCAGTGATTCTTTTCTCAACCTAATTGGTTATGGATATCGTTTAATATTTTTTCTAACGGATAGATGACTCCATGATCATCTTTATACATAATATGTTTCGGCTCAAAATGAACAGGCGAATCTAGTCCTGCGGCAGCAGAAATACGAAATAATCCTTTTCTTAGTGTCGTGATGTAGTTCGCAACTCGATGTTTTTTTTCATCGATCACGAGCGCTTTTTGTAGATTTGGGTTAGTGGTTGCTACGCCTACTGGACAAATATTAGCGTGACATTTTAGAGTTTGAATGCAACCGATAGAGATCATTAAACTTCGTGCAATGTTAACAAGATCAGCCCCCATAGCTAATGCAATGGCAATTCGGTCAGGGGTAAATAGTTTTCCGGAAGCGATAATTTTCACGTTATTGCGAACGCCATATTTCTTTAAGGTTCCATCCAAAATCGGGAGTGCAGATTTAAGCGGTAATCCAACGCTATCGGAGAGTTCTTGGTAGGAAGCACCAGTGCCGCCTTCTCCGCCATCGACTGTAATAAAATCCGGTCCTTCACCGGTTGCTTTCATATACTTTGCTAACGGTTCGATACTGTCGACTCCACCTATAACAAGTTTTATTCCAACCGGTTTTCCAGTTGTATTACGAATTAATGTAATAAATTCACACATTTTTTCTGGATCATTAAACTCGTAAAAACGATTTGGACTATCAATAGACTTATAAGCATCTACTCTACGGATTTCTGCAATTTCCGGTGTTACTTTTTCAGCGTCAATATGTCCACCCCGAGCTTTTGCTCCTTGTGCGAGTTTTAATTCAATTGCTTTAATTTGAGGTATTTTACTTTTTCTTTCCAGCTCAGCTAAATCAAGTTTACCTTGATTGTCTCTCACACCAAATAATGCAGGTCCAATTTGCATGATCATATCAACATCACTTTCTAAATGATATGGTGACAGCCCACCTTCTCCTGTATTCATCCATGAACCTTTCGCCATTGCAAGGCCCTTTGAGAGGGCAGTGATTGCATTTTTTCCTAAAGAACCGTAACTCATTGCAGACATCCCGATTAGACCTTTAGTGATGAAAGGATATTTCGCATTTGGTCCGATGACTACTGCATCATCATCATGTAAAAGATAGGCAAGTGATTTATCTTGTTTTAATTTTTCCTTTCTCTGGGTGAAGAGTGGATCACGTAACAATAAATATTTATTAGTTAAAGTAATTACATTCGAATCTACTTTTAATTCTTCCGTCAATTTAGGGAACATATCATTTCGAATATAATATCCTTCTTTTTCAAAATCTCTTCTAGAACCAAAACCGATGACATCACGTTTATATTTTGCGCTACGGACAATATGTTCATAATCTGCTCTTGAAAAAGGTTTACCTTCCGTATCATTATTAAACCAGTACTGCCTTAGTTCCGGTCCAATTTTTTCAAAAAAGTAACGCACTCTACCAAGAAGTGGGTAATTTCTTAGAATAGAATGCATTTTTTGTCTGCGGTCAAAAAAGACGAGATAAATAAAGAAACCAATTGCTCCAGTTAAAATAATAGCACTAACAATGCCTACGAATAAAATTATTGCACTTGCGATTTTGGTCATAAAACCTCTCCTAACAAATTGGGCATTAACTTAGATTAATTATTAGTATTATCATTCTTGTAACGATGTAAACATCTCTTGTTACAGGGTGTTAAAACAGCTATGATAAAATTATAAGTATGAATTTGGAAGAGGTGTCCGTCATGATTAAAAATCAATTTACCAACCTTTGTAACATTAAGTATCCGATTATTCAAGCCCCTATGGCAGGTGGAATCACTACCAATTCACTCGTTTCAGCGACTTCTAATAACGGAGGACTTGGTATGATTGGGGCAGGATATATGAGTCCGGAGCAGTTGCGTAACCAAGTCAAAGAGCTAAAATTACAAACGACGAATTTTGGTGTTAATCTATTTGTTCCAAATGATTTTTCACCTGTCGAAAATAAAATACAAACGGCGAACAAGGCGCTAGCAGGCATTCGGGAAAAGTATAAGCTGAAGAAAAATTCGTCTATTCCTACAAAAGAGTCATTTTTAAAGAATTATCTTGAGCAAATAAAAGTAGTTGTTGAAGAAAAAATTCCGGTATGTTCATTTACATTTGGCGTCCCTACGAAATCAATCATTAATGAACTTAAGCAAGCAGGCATAATTATAGTAGGGACGGCAACTACCGTACAAGAAGCAATCCATATTGAACAATTAGGCATGGATGCTGTCGTTGCTCAAGGGTACGAAGCAGGGGGTCATCGAGGTAGTTTTCTGAAAGATAACCAACATTCTATTGGTGTAATGTCGTTAGTTCCACAAATAGTAGATCATGTAACGATTCCAGTAATTGCTGCAGGAGGTATTATGGATGGGCGAGGTCTTGCCGCATCTCTTAGTCTAGGTGCCGAAGCAGTACAAATGGGAACGGCCTTTTTAATGACCGAAGAAAGTGGCGCTAATCACATACATAAAGAAGCAATTTTACAAGCGGTGGAAGAAGAAATTGTAGAAACAAGAGCATTTTCGGGAAAATATGCTCAAGGAATTCGGAATGAATATATTGATAACATGACGGAATTTGAAGAAGATTTACCTGAGTTTCCGATCCAAAACGCATTGACACAACCGATGAGAACAGCAGCAGCTAAAAATAAAGATAAAGAATATATGTCCTTATGGGCTGGCCAAAGTCCACGTCTCGCGAAATATCAAACTGTGAAAAAACTAATTGAAGATACGATGTTTGAAGCGACTAAATTGATAAAATGATGTTTTCTCGGCCGTGGATAATTCCGGTATTTCGTGGTTAAATCGTGAATTGTGTGGTTATTTTGGAAACCTCGTGGATAAATTGCAATTTAGCTGGATAATTGTTTTGTTCGTGGTTAATTTGTGAATTGTGTGGTTATTTTGGAAACCTCGTGGTTAAATTGCAATTTAGCTGGATAACTGTTTTGTTCGTGGTTAAATCGCGAATAGCGTGGTTATTTTGGAAACCTCGTGGATAAATTGCAATTTGGCTGGATAATCGTTTTGTTCGTGGTTAAATCGCCAATTGCGTGGTTATTTTGGAAACCTCGTGGTTACATTGCAATTCACTTGGGTTCTCATTTTCTTGTTCACTTTGTTTTAATTAAAATAAAAATTTAATTATAAAGAGCAGCGGTAATATGTCAAGATAAATATTTAAAAATCTTGTTGCTTTGAAGGTGGTGTAGCTAAAAAAGACAATACTGAACTAAGCCCACCCTAATTGGTTTACAAAATTATCCAAGTAAACTAATTAATAGGTGGAATGATCCGAATTAATAGTTTCAGATATTTTCTTGTCGGATCCCTCCTTCCGGGTGATAAATTTGGTTGTTCTTCAGCAGATAAAAGATCAACCGCACTAGTTTTCGAGCTGTAAGCGCAAGGGCACGTTTCTCGGCAAATTGCTTCGGTTCCGCTAACTTTTTGGCATAATATTCGGCGTAAACAGGGTCGTGCACCCGAACACTGTTTGCCGCCTCCACGAGGTAGTATTTGAGATAGCGGTTACCGGATTGAATCAGCCTAGTTCGTTTGGCAGTAAAATCACCGGATTGATTCTGGTTCCATGCCAATCCGCTGTATTTTGCCAACTGTTGCTGGGTATTAAATTCCTGGATATTGACTTCGGCCAAAATGCCAGAAGCGAATATTGGCCCAATTCCGGGAACGGTATCAAGCGTTTGAGGGATTGTTGCCAAATGGTCTACAATCGCCTTTTTCAACACTTTCAGCTGTTCCTGAACGACTCGAATGACGCGAATGCTAGAGGCCATGGCGAGGTTGATAGAATCTGCCATGGAATCCGGCAAACGGTAGGAAGAACGTGCTGCCTTTTTCAAAGCACGGGCAACAGCTTCCGGGTCATCAAATCGATTTTTTCCATGCAGGACAAGGAATTCAATCAGCTCGTCCAAGGGCATGCCGACCAAATCTTCAACGGATTCAAACTCTTCCATGACAGCGAGAGATGTGGCTCCCAACTTGTTTTGCTTGAAGGGACCAGTGACCGAATAATCGCTGAACTTTAGATATAAGTTCGTCATAAGGAAATTGCTTTCCCGTGTTAGGTCCTGCATCAAATGGTAACGAGTACGTGTCAGCCGTTGAAGAGCCATTTGTGTCTCGCTCCATGTGAATGGATGCGGGAGATTTCCCGCACGAAGTTTGGCGGCAATAAACCACGCATCTGCCCGATCGTTTTTGGGAGCGTCCAAATAACTAGATTTCTTGAATTCTTTGATCAGACTAGGATTGAAAACATAAACGTTTTTATTTGGAATCCCAAAATCTAAGTGACGATGCAAGTACATGGCGGCATGGATCGAATAATGACCGGTGTGCTCCAGTCCAAACAAAAGTTGTTCGTATCCATGCTTTTTTACAAGCTTGGTAATACGGTCTTGTAACTCATTAATACCGGGACGATTATTGGTGATGGTAAATCGGCTTATTGGTCGTTTCTCTTCGTCCCGAGTTAAGCAACAGACGACGTTATTCTTACTGCTTACATCAATTCCGACGAACAAGGGTGAAGTCATCATAATCACCTCCTTTGTTTAAGGGTTGTAGTGCCTACGATGCTGAGATGTCCCTAGGAAACCTATGAACGACAGCCTTGCGAGCTATTGGAATACACCGGGGGTTAGCGGTGCACGTGCCTCCCTCTGCATTGCAGGAGGGCCAACCAGCCGGGAAACAGTCAGCGTGTAGGTCTATATCATAGGGCCAGGGGAACACTCTTTTTTCGGAAGACACCCAAGTTTTGGGGCGACAAGGGGAATCGGAACATTCCCTTGGTAGGACACTACCTATAGCTATTTTCCCAAAGACAGCTTAGCATCGTAAACAAATTTGCATGACCATGGGGCTACCGCGCTTACGCTTGCTTCCTTCTAATGAGCTTTTACCTTGCTTCGCAAGCTAACGCTCATATCGAAGCTACGCCCCCCAACATTAAATAAAGCGTAAGAAATTATTTAATTTTCAAGGAACAAATGATTCTTTTAAAAACCTAAAAAATTAGGTCTAAACATAATATACAAGGGGGAAAATTATGAAAAAACGATTAGAAGAAGAGTTAGGTATTGAAAAGGTAAGTATAAATGAAACAGAACTGTTCCGACATAGTCATGATGAATCTGCACATGCAGCCGTTACACCTGATATTGTATGTTTTCCTGAATCTACAGAAGATGTGAAAAAAATACTTTCTGTCGCCAAACAATTTCAAGCTCCTGTTACCGCATACGGTGTCGGATCAGGCCTTGAAGGGCAAGTGATTCCGGTTAAAAAAGGAATATCTGTTAATTTAGAGCGAATGAATAAAATAGTCGACTTTTCTCCAGAAGATATGACTGTAACTGTTCAACCGGGAATTACACGACTTCAGTTAAATGAAGAGATTAATAGATATGGTCTGCAATTTCCTATTGATCCGGGTGCAGATGCGACAATTGGTGGGATGACGGCAACGAATGCAAGTGGGACGACCGCGGTACGTTATGGGTCAATGAGAGATCAAGTGCTAGATATGGAAGTTGTCTTGGCGGATGGTCGTGTTATACATACAGGAACTAAAGCGAAAAAATCATCATCCGGATATAATCTAACTGGACTTTTTACTGGATCAGAAGGCACGCTTGGAATCATTACCGAAGTTACATTGAAATTGCATGGGATTCCAGAACATATTATCGCAGCAAGGTGCACATTCAAAACAGTAGAGGAGTGTGCAGAGGCAGCATACACGGTGTTGGCAAATGATATCCCAATCATGAGAATGGAATTAGTTGATGCATCAAGTATCAAGCAAGTGAATGAATATGGTGACTACTCTTTCCCGGTAGCACATTCTCTATTTTTTGAATTTGCTGGTGCTAAGACTGCTGTAGAGGCTCAAGTAGAATTAGTTAAGGAGTTAATGGAGGAGCTCGATTGTGAACATTGGGATATTGCAGAAAGTACAAAAGAAAGAAATGAAATTTGGAAAGCTAGGCATCAAATGGCTTATGCTTTCAGACATCAAAAAGGAAAACGATTTTTTGGTACAGACATTTGCGTTCCTATCTCTAAACTTCCTGAACTAGTCCATTATGCGAGAGATTTACTTGAAGAATCTGGCTTACATGGTGGTATTTTAGGGCATGTAGGTGATGGAAATTTCCATACATTATCCTTATTTGATGTAGATAATCAAAAAGATCGGGAGCGATCCGAACGAATGAACGATAAACTTGTTTTAAAAGCGATTAAAGTAGGAGGGACTTGTACAGGTGAGCATGGTGTAGGTCTTGGTAAAAAGAAATATCAACGAGAAGAACATGGAGATGCGGTAGAAGTTATGAAAAGCATTAAGCAACTGTTAGATCCCGATAATATATTGAACCCTGGCAAAATTTTTAATTAATTTGTTGAAAAGCTTAGAAGTTATATTCTAGGCTTTTCACCAGGCAGTTTTCTTATTGCATAAAAATCTTGTAATTTTTCTGCAATCTTCCGTTATTGAACTCTTCGATAACAGTTCTAACTTCTCGATCGTAACTGATAAAAAATCGATTATCGTTTAATACTCATTCATTTTTATTTAAAAAACATTGTTTTTACTCATTTATTTTGATTAAATCACCGCTGCGGTTGGTGCTGACTCGATCTTCAAGATGTAGAGTGGGTTTTCCGGATGTCTATTCGTTTCAGGGATGTCGAGTGGATTCTCAAGAAGTTGAGTTGTGTTCCAAGATACCGAGTGGATTCCCAAGATTGTTGAGTCGATTTCCAACATGTCAATTTGATTCAATACATGCAGTGTTTTATGGTGTAGTTTTAGGAAATAAACAATAAAGTTTACTGAAGCGGTTAAAAGAAAAACCGAACTATAATTAGTGTTTAGTTCGGATTTCTATAATTTTATTCTGCTTACTAGATTTTATTTACTTTTTGCAATCATTCCGTCAATGTATTTATAAATTTCTTCTTTATTTCCACCAATTTTTGCTTCTCGCATGTCATCGGCTTTCATTTTTGCTTTTGCTCCTTCTAATACTTCTTCCGCACGATCTTTTGGAATAACAACTACTCCATCAACATCGCCGACGATGATATCTCCGGGATTTACGGAAGCTCCACCACAGGAGATTGGGACATTTGTTTCCCCAGGTCCTGTTTTTTCGCCGGAGGACACCGTTGTTCCTTTAGAGAAAACTGGGAAATTTAATGCTTTAATGTCAATTAGATCACGGATTACCCCGTCGACTACTAGACCACCAAGTTCTAGTGTTTGCATCATCCCAACGACAAAATCGCCGGCAATAGCACGATAGGTATCACCTTTTACATCAACGACAAGAATATCACCTGGTTTTGCCTCTTTTAAAGATTTTAACAGCATTAAATTATCTCCCACAGGAAGTTTTACCGTATATGCCTGCCCAGCAATTTTATATTCTTCTTTTAAAGGTTTAATAGTAGGATCAATATTGTTCATCCCTTTAAGGACATCAGAAACAGCGGTTGTTGGCACATTTTTTAATTGTTCTATAACAGAATTCATAAAATTAACTCCTTTATGTAGTGATGTTAATTCTATTATAATAACAATAGTGGCTCCATTGCAATGTTTTTATTGTATATTGTTATAATACAGAGTGATAGAATTATCGTGTGTGTTCAAAAACAGAATAAAAAGGACCAAGAAGTTCGCTGAGTCATTTTTACCGGACTTTTTGAACATCCTCTTATATAGGAAAAATAATCAAAACGTTTTATAATTAAACCTAATAAGCCGGTATGTGTAAGGTCATTAAAACGAACAAAACTTTTATATGATGCCTTGGAATTGAATTAATAGATTAAAATTTTTAAAAATTAGACGAGTGTAAAGGATTTATAATTAAAATATTGGGGCGGTGATTTAATGTAGGATGATCGAGACGATAATTATTTTGATGATCCTCAAATAGAAAACTATCATCAATCACATTCGGTTGATCCAGATTCGTATAGCGGTTTTCTGTATTCCTTTTTTGTTTTGGGACGGCTGTTATTAGGTTTGTTATTAATTTTGGGAATTCCGTTTTTAACCTTTAGCTTTTCTGATTCTATTTCAGGATACATGAAAGTGCTAGGATTATTTTTAATATTTCATGTGATATGTAGAATTTTCGGATGGAAATTATCGTAAACGAGGAAAGGACGTTGTTGACGTGAAAGAAGAGATTAAACAAGCAATTGAGTTACGTAAAAAATCTGAACTAAAACAATCTAATAAATTATTAATGCAACTGGTAAGAAAATTTTCAAATGATCCTGATGTGAATTTTCAATGTGCATGGAGTTTTGATGTACTAGGAGAGGAAACAAAAGCTGTTTCGTATTATGAAAAGGCAATAAAATTGGGATTATCAGGTAAAGATTTGGAAAAAGCAATTATTGGATTGGGGAGCACATATCGAACGATTGGAAATTATGAAGAATCAAAAAATGTTTTTGAAAAAGGCATTAATCAGTTCCCCGATAATAGGGCAATGCAAGTATTTTATTCAATGACCCTATATAATTTACATGAACACCAAGCAGCCATGAAACTACTACTTGCATGTTTAATGGAAACAACTAAAGATAGTGAAATTTTAAGTTATCAAAAAGCAATTGAATTCTATGCACCACGATTAGATCAGATTTGGGATTAATTTTATACATAAAAAAGACTGGCGAGATGTGTTTTCGAAAAGAAGTAACCATCCCGCCAGAATATCTTATAACTTTTCCATTTGAAACACTTGGTCAACGTCCTTATCCCCGCGACCTGATAAATTAACAATTATAACATCATCTTTTGTAAGTTCTTTTGCAAGTTTTATTGTATGAGCAATTGCGTGGGAACTTTCAAGTGCCGGGATAATTCCTTCTACTCGTGACAATTCCTTAAAGGCCTCCAAAGCTTCGTCTCCGGTAATGGTTACATATTCAGCGCGGCCATTCGTTTTTAAATAACTATGCTCAGGTCCAATGCCAGGATAATCTAGCCCCGCTGCAATCGAGTGAGTTGGTGCTGGTTCACCGTCTTCATCCAGGAGAGTGAGACATTTAAATCCGTGAATGACAGCAGGAACTCCTTCGGTAATGGATGCAGCTTCTTTCGGCTCCACACCAATTAAGCGTACATTTTCTTCTTCGAGATAATGAGCGAATGCCCCAATTGCATTGCTTCCACCACCGACACAAGCTACTACGGCTGTCGGAAGTTTTCCTTCTTTTTCTAAAATCTGTTGCTTAGATTCTTCGCTAATTATCGATTGAAAATGTTTTACC